>DATIKA010000025.1:0-3048 GCA_035478055.1 Candidatus Limnocylindrales bacterium
CTATGCATTGCCTTTTCTGCAAGCAGTGAAGCGAGACGGATTTAAGTTTGACGGCACCCCTACGGTTATTGTTATTGGCGGTGGCAACGTGGCCATGGATGTGGCTCGTTCTGCTGTGCGCTGCGGGGCTGGTAAAGTAAAGCTTGTCTGTCTGGAATGCGATGAAGAGATGCCTGCCTTCGACTGGGAAATTGAAGAAGCCAAGGAAGAGGGTGTGGAATTTAACCCATCCTGGGGCCCAAACGCGATAGTTAGAAAAAACGGTAAAATAGTCGGTCTTGAAATGGTGGAGTGTACTTGCGTTTTTGATGAGGAAAAGCGCTTCAACCCTAAATTTAATAAAGATTGTTTAGAAGTGCTTAGCGGCGATATCGTCATATTTTCGATTGGTCAGGGTGGGGACCCGGAACCGGTACGCGGAGAAATTGAAATAGATGAGCGCGGCCGCATTGTATACAACACCCGTACCATGACCGCCAGCCGTGCCGGAGTTTTCTGCTGTGGCGAGATGGCCACCGGCCCGGGAACAGCGGTGCAGTCAATGGCTAACGGCCGTCTGGCAGCACAGGCCGTGGCGCATTACCTGGAAGGAATTCCCTTTGACGGTGCCGCTGTGTTGAAAGTTCCGGAACTGGAAAAATTGGATCCCGCTACCGCTGAAAAAATAACACTGATTGAGCGTTCTGCTGTACCCATGATGTCTTCTGAGGAGAGGGTGCGGCACTTCAAGCAGGCCGAACTGGGCTATGACATTGTGACTGCCGTCTGTGAGGCGCGCCGCTGCCTGACCTGTGCTGCTGGTGCCCAGCGCATAGATGAGCTGTGTGTAAACTGCCTGACCTGCGTGCGCATCTGTCCCTATGATGTTCCGGTAGTTAACGCCGAAGGCACGGTTACCATCCGCAATGAACAGTGTCAGGCATGTGGCCTGTGCTTGAGTATATGTCCGAACTACGCTATCAAGTTCCGGTCGCCCTATGTGGTTGAGGCGGCAGATTCTATCGAGAGTGCGGTTACTAACCTGCTGTCTGATCGCAATGGAGAACCGTCGGTATTGGTCCTGACCTGTGCTTATGGTGCCTATGCTTTACCTGCATTCTTGCAAAAAGAGCAAAAAAATACGGCTTATGTCCGCTATCCCTGCGTTGGTAAAATAGACACCCTGCACCTGCTCAAGGCGTTTGAACTCGGGGTTGATGGAATTGTCGTTATTGGTTGTAGTGAGAGCGACAAATTCAAATGTCCGTATAAAGATGTTAGTTACTGGACCGGGAAAAGAGTGGAGCATGTGCGCAATCTTCTGGAAAGTTTAGGAATAGGGCGCGATCGGATTTCCTATACTGAACTGTCAGGTGAGGAGATCGAAAGGATTGATCAGGTAATCGCTGAGGCGGCAGCTCAGCTTAAAGAAGTCGGGCTATCGCCACTGCGTTAAAGTCAGCTTAATAAATCGCAGGCTATTGCCCCGACATTATATTTAAATGTCGGGGCATGTTTGTAGATATGCACAGCGACTACACAGCCTGACCGTAGCAGATGCAAAAGTTTTAGGCTGAGTGTTCCGGATCAGCACTACCAAATTACTGCGGCAGATACCTTGTGAAACTGTAATTGATCAAGCAGGAATGAATTTACAGATGTCGAATGAAAATATAGGTACGCTTTATTGGCCGGTTAATCATCGGAATGGAAGCCTTCCCGGGTAAAGTTGGCTGAAAGGCTCCCGGATAAACAGTCGTTCAGAATCACCTCGTCTCTATTCCCGGGATGGGGTTTTTTATCAAGTGAAGAAAAGGTGTAAATTATGGGTCAGGGGATACCAGAAGAAGTAATTGACGAGATCAGGCAGAGAACAGACCTGGTTGGCCTGGTGGGGGAGTATGTCAAGCTAGAGCGAAGCGGAAAAAACATGGTCGGTTTGTGTCCTTTTCACGGAGAGAAGACACCTTCTTTTACCGTGTCGCCTGACAAACAGATGTTCCGTTGCTTTGGCTGTGGTGTTTCAGGCAACGTATTCAGCCTGGTTATGCAGTTAGAGAAATTAACTTTTCCGGAAGCGGCCCGGTTTTTGGCACAGCGGGCAGGAATAAGGGTGCCGGAACATCGGACAACTTCGCCAGCTGAAGATAGCCTTAAAGAAAAAACATATGCGCTTAACCTTCTGGCCGCACGTTTCTATGTCCATTGTTTACGTAAGACTGATGCTGGCAAAAAAGCGCACGAATATTTGCAAAAAAGAGGAATCACACAGGAGACAAGCGAATTATTTATGCTGGGTTATGCTCCAGCAAATTGGAGCGGGTTCTATGACTTTGCTCTTAAAAAAGGATATCAGCCTGAACTGATGATCAAGGCTGGCTTGGTTTCACCGGGTAAAGATAACAGCTGTTACGACCGTTTCCGCGACCGTGTTATTTTCCCGATATTCAATATAAGCGGTAAGGTGGTTGGTTTTGGCGGCAGAGCTTTAGGAGAAGGAGACAAAAGCGGACCGAAATATCTTAATTCTCCAGAAACGCCGGTTTTTGAAAAAGGGTCAGTTCTGTATGGACTGAATTTGGCTCGCGAACAGATTCGGCTTGAAAAAAGGGCTATTGTTATGGAAGGTTATACCGATGTGATTTCCGCCTTTCAGGCCGGAATCAGAAATGCAGTTGCTACTCTTGGCACATCCCTGACCATGATGCAGGGGCGCCTGCTGCGCTCGCAGGCAGATACAGTGGTTACGGCGTATGATTCAGACAATGCAGGTGAAGCGGCCACATGGAGAGGGTTGACTATACTGCAGGATGCTGGCTGCAGGGTGTTGGTAGCAGTTTTGCCGGAGGGCAGCGATCCGGATAGCTACATCAGAAAGTTTGGTGCTGCTGATTTTGTTACACTTGTCAATAATGCCAGCCCCCTGTTGGAGTACCGGCTGGATCAGTTGAAAAAACGTTTTAATCTTGGAACAGATAAGGGAAGAGCCGATTACACAGAAGCAATGATGGCCCTGCTGCTGTCGGCTACAAACCTTGTCGAACAAGACTATTATCTAAAAATGTCGGC
>DATIKA010000026.1:0-6622 GCA_035478055.1 Candidatus Limnocylindrales bacterium
CCGCTTGTCGCGGCGGTTGCTTGAGAAATACCTCTCTATGCCATATGCCTTTTACTTAAATAACAACAGCTCTGAACTCAGCAAGAATGTGCTTTCCGATGTTGCCCAACTCACAGGAAGTTTTCTTATGCCGCTGATGAATATCATCAGCAGGGGTTTGGTAGCAATATCTATTTTTATTATGTTGATGTGGATTAATGCACTGGTTTCTCTCTTAACAATATTGGCTATCGGTGGCACGTATGCTACTGTCTACTGGCGGGCTAACCGGAGCTTAAAGTATCGCGGCGAAAAAAGCCTGGAAGCCAATTTAAACCGCTATAAAGCGGTACTCGAGGTATTTGGCGGTATAAAAGATATCAAAGTGCTGAATCGCGAGGACTTCTTTCTCGAAAAATATTCAAATCATTCCTACAGTTTTGCCCGGCATAACTCGTGGAATGCAGTGATCAGCCAGATGCCGCGCTTTGCGCTCGAAGCGATCGCATTTGGGGGAGTGATCATTTTCGTTTTGATCCTTCTGATTCAGCGTGGTAACGCGACCCAGGTTATTCCCCTGTCGAGCGTTTTCGCCTTTGCCGGTTACAGGCTGATGCTTGCTATGCAGGAAATATTTGCCTGCTTTACCCAAATGCAGTTCAGCAGATCTTTATTTGATCGGATCTATGCTGATTTTATATCTCCGGATAAAAAGTTTTTGCAGCTGGCCGGCCAACGGAATCTTGAACCCGATGCATTACCGTTTACTAAAGAGATTGCTATAAATAACCTTACATATACCTATCAAAATGCGGATCAACCCGTTTTAATCGACATCAACCTGGTTATAAAGAAGAATAGTTCAGTAGCATTGGTCGGTTCGACCGGTGCAGGTAAAACCACCTTGATCGATATAATTATCGGTCTGCTGGCACCACAGCAGGGCAGTATGCTCATTGACGGTATACCGGTTTCCGATGATAACCTGCGGAGTTGGCAGCGCAAAATCGGTTATGTATCGCAGCATATTTATCTCACTGATGATACTGTAACCCGTAACATAGCTTTTGGAATACCCGATCAGCTCGTCGACCGCGATAAACTCGAGCAGGCTGCCAGTTTAGCCAATATTCGGGACTTTATAGTTAATGAACTGCCCTACGGCTACGACACTATTATCGGAGAACATGGCATTCGTCTGTCTGGCGGGCAGCGCCAGCGAATTGGTATTGCCCGTGCCCTATATAACAATCCGGAAGTGCTGGTTTTCGACGAGGCAACTAACGCCCTCGATGGTGTTACCGAAGACGCGGTGCTAAGCGCAATGTTGAATACGGTGCAAACGAAAACCCTGATCATTATCGCTCATCGTCTGACGACGGTTAAAAACTGCGACCAGGTCTTTATGCTAGAAAAAGGCAGGATTATTGCATCCGGAACCTACAGTAGCCTTCTGGCCGAGAATAAACTGTTCAGAGCCATGGCTAAAGTAGATGTTGTAAAATAATTTCGTTTAACTCTATTCCATGCTGCCAATTATTCGTTCAAAGTTATTAGTGCTCGATTCGATACAGTGGTTCTCTTTAAAATTCTTATAGGCCTCAGCCCGGATATTTATCTTTGCTTCATCCGGCAGGCTGGTATAGTGCTCCAGCGAGTCAATAAATCCATCGGCGTTATTAGCCTGGTAGCCGTTTTCCCGATCGGTGATCATATACCCGGTAAATGCATGGTTGGTGCCAATTACCGGTAGGCCATATGATAAGGCTTCGGCAACTTTTACTTTCATACCGGTTCCGGTAAATATTGGCGCAAGGTAGATCGACGCGTTTTCAAAATAAGGTTTCATTTCAAGGGGAGTATCAATTAGCTCGATGTTTTTATAGCGGGCCACAAGTGACTTAATCTCTTTTCCTGGTTTAGATCCGGCGATCACTAATTTGTACTTTGAACTGATCTGATGATCTGATGCCTGTAACCTGTGCCAGACATTTTTTATAAACCAGGTAGCACCACCGGCGTTAGGTTCGAACCAGAGGGAACCTGTGATCAGCAGGTAAGGATTTTCCTCGATCCGTTTAATGAATTCAGGCGATGGGTTAGAGTAATCAGAGGGTTGTTCGATCGATACTGGTATCACTTCCAGCCTGCAATTTTGCAGCTGGTCGGGGTATAATTTCTTTAGCCTTTCTTTATCGCTATCGGTAAGACAGACGACGCAGTCCGCACTGGCCAGGCAACAGCTTTCTTGTTTTGCGATGAAATAAAGCTTAATCGAGGCTCGAAGTCTGTCCTTTATACTCTTTCTGTTTGTTCGCGCGGTCAGGTAATAGTCTTTCTCCACATTATGAACCCGGACAACTATTTTTTTCGAATGTTTCTTCGCCTGCCGGGCAATAAAACCATGCCTTGAATACTCCAGATAGACAAGGCAATAAGCATCCCAATCGATGCCAGCTGATTTACTGAGCCAACTCGTATAGTAACCGGTAGTTATTCCCCTGATCAGCGCTTGTGCTCTGGCTGTATAGCCGGTGACATGCTGCAATTCGATCACGCGTTTTACTATTGAGTTCGATACTTCATCTATAATTTTAGGTCCCAGGTAATCGATCTCGTATTTGCCGGAGAGAGAGAGGAGGGACTGCCTGACTACCAGCCCTCCTCCGGATAAAACGCCGGGTGGTTCAAGAGTTATGAATAGGATTCTTATAGTAAAAATCCTCCTTTTATCAAGCTATATCAAAATTATAGCAAGGTATTGTTGTAAACTGTATCAACCAATTTCTTGCCGATCTCTTCCCAGGAAAAATTTTGCCTGATGTGCTTGTGAAGTTTTAAGCCCATCAGGGCAAGAGTTTCCTTACTGACATTTTCTGATATGTGCTGCAATGCTCTGGAAAAGTGATCGTCCCGGTTTTCGGTCAAAAAACTATTTTCCCCATCGAGCAGGTATTCTCGAATTGCCCCGGTTTTTGTCGAGAGGACAGGTTTATTAAATTCGGCCGCTGTAAATATTACCCCGCTCATGCTGGCATGTCTGTAAGGCAAGAGGACGATTTGAGATTGACTAACCAGGAAGTTTAATAAGTTGTTTTCGATAAAGTGATCGATATACAAAATGTTGTCGCAGGCGATAATATCCCTCTCGAGTTCTTCGAGCTCTTTATAAGGCCCGCTTTTCTTGCCGGCTATTATTAGCAGGTGTTTCCGGTTATTCTTAAAAACTTCGAGCCAGATCCGTAATAATCGATCCACGCCCTTGTTAAAAAAAATATTGCCAAAATAAATCGATACTCTTTCGTAGTGTTGAAGTTTATCGAGAACCTTCTTCTCGATGGTGCGCGTGTCGTAAGTTAGATCCTGATCGGTAAACGGGCCGTGTCTTTGTACTTCAACCTTGTGGATATAATCTGCAAATTGGCTGGCAAATTCTTCCTTAACTCCTTCGCCGTGGACCAAAACCGCATCGACGATGCTGTAAATCTTCTTTAAATCTCTGCAAGATTTTTCTCCACTTCTGTGTGGAAGCACGTTGTGCGCAGTGTAGACTATCTTCGGGCAGAGTTTCTTGATTTTGGTTAAAAAACGGATATCCGATTTGTAATGCAGGAGCCACTGGATATGGACCAGATCGTATTTGTTTTGCTGCAATTCTCGTATGAGCGCGAAATAACCGGAGTAGTATTCACAAAGGCGTATCAGGTTTCGCGGATAACCCTGTTTCATGTATTCCGACCGTTTGAAAAATATCCGTTTAACAGGGTATTTGAGTGCTCTTTCTTTCGGGTAGTAATAATTTGTCCATAAGCTAAGATCAATGTAATCAGCGATGCTTTCACAGAGGCCGTTGGTATACATATACATATTATAAGTGCCCCAGGGGTCTACCATCATCACCTTCATGCCTATCACCACGTCGCCAAGATTATTTACGCTAGATGGCTGTTACAGCTCCTGCTTCAGCGCTTTTTTGGGATTGTAGCCTAAACCGATAAAGGAACCGAGGCCGTATGCTACATGATAGAGAGGGAACAGGATGATCATCAAGATGGCTTCCTTGAATCCGTCTGCCAGCTTAATCGAGTAGGCAAAATTGAAAAGCAGGTAAATGCTCAGTTCGCCAATTAAAATCCATATAAAAGAGGGTATAAAAAAGGCCAATACCGGCAAAACCATGAGCGATAAAACAAAAAGCAGGGGTACCAGGTGTCGTATTGACAAGGTGCCGGGGCAGAGCTTAGCGGTAATAATGTTCCATTTACCTTTTTGATAACTTTGTTCCAGGATACCAGAAATGGTGCTTCTGCAGTGATAAACTAACTCGATATTAGAATCTAAATAGATCCTTCCGCCGTTTTTCCTGATCCTGTTATTTAATTCATAGTCTTGCCGCCGGGTTAACCGTTCGTCGTAGAGCCCGTATTTGGTAAAAGTAGTTCGCTGATATGCGCCAAACGGAACTGTATCTACGTAGCCGGATGAGGCCTTAGTCCGAAAACCCGAATTGCCCACACCAAATACAGAAGAAAGAACCTTGGCAAATGCTTTTCCGACAGCGCCATGTCCCCTGGCGACAAGAAGACCGCCAACATTATCGGCTCCTGTTCTTTTAAGGGTCGCTATGCATTTTGAAACATAATCGTCGGGATATTCGCTGTGGCCGTCCATGCGAATAATATATTTACTTACAGATTTTTTTATGCCTATATTCATGGCATAGGGGACTGTTTTATTATGGTTTTCCAGGAGCTTAATAGTAATTGGGAACTTTTTTTCGTACCGATCGATGATTTCCCTGGTATTATCATCCGATAAGCCATCGACAATAATAGCTTCAATTTTATCCTGGGGATAATCTTGTTTCAGGATGGCTTGAATACACCTTTCGATATACCTTGTTTCATTCCTTACAGGAAGGATTAAGGCAACGGTTTCCTCGTGGCTCATTTCGTGCATAAAATGCAGCAACCCCGCTTCACTATAGATACATTGCTTTGCTGGCAGTATAACACACAACTCTTGTTGCATTATACTTCAAAGTTTAATCGCGTAAAAGTAGGCCGCAACCATTGCCAAGGAGATGGTTCGCAAAGGGTTCAATCGGAAGTTTTGCACAATGCAAAAGCTCAACCCCCAGCTAATTATAGCAAACAGCCGAGCTACCAACAACACCTGCGCAAAATTTTCGATTGCTAGCACGATTGCTGCCCTCTCAGCCCAGGTTTTAGAAAATGTCAGGCGCCGGAAGGCCGAAAATGAGCTTCAGGAAAGCCAGGAAAAATATAAAGGGCTGTTTCAAAACTCGGCCGATGCCCTGTTTCTTATGAATGCCGAATTTGTCGACTGCAATGCGGAAGCCTGCCGCCTGTTGGGCTACGAGTACGAAGAGCTAATCGGGTATTCACCGCTTGATTTTTCACCGCCCCTGCAGCCGGACGGCAGAAAATCTGCAGAAGCGGCAAGAGAATATATCGAAATGGCCCTCAAAGGTCGGCCACAGACATTTTACTGGCAGCACCAGCATAAAGACGGTCATTTGCTCGATACCGAAGTCAGGCTGCACCGGATAGTCATTGCGGGTCATAAGATGCTGATGGCTTCAGTGCGGGATATCAGCGAAAGAAAACAAGCTGAACGGATCATCGAACAGGGCCGCGACTGGTACCGAACCCTCGCCGAAGATATTCCGGTGCTGGTTACCCGTATTTCTGAAGATGGCCGGATAACTTTTGTCAATGAAGCATCCAGGGTGTTTTTCGGCCGGCCGATCGAAGAAATAGTCGGTCAGGACTTCTTTACCCTGATACCGCCCGAGTACCGCGCCGAGGTTGAAGAGAAATTTGCCTCACTGACCGTAGCCGAGCCGACGGTTACCTACGAGCACTTCAGCCAGTCGCAGCTCTTCCGTTGGAAAAGCCGCGCAATTTATTATCCCGATTTGACTCTGAAGGAATACTTGACCGTGGGGGAGGATATCACTGAGCGTCATGAAGCCCGGAATGCCTTGCAGTACCAGCTGCAGTGTGAACAGCTTGTGGCTGAAATATCATCGGCTTTTGTCAATACCCGGGCTGAAAAGATTGATGTAACAATCAACCTGGCCCTTAAGCGCAGCGGAGAATTTTTTGGTGCTGATCGCTGCCACCTGATGCGCTTTTCCGCTGATCAGCAGTATGTAGTCACCCCCTATGAATGGTGCGCCGAAGGGGTAAGTTCGATTCAGGCAAGAAACAATATGATTCCGATAGCAAACACACCCTGGTGGACTGCGCAGATCTTAAGCAAGGAACACGTTTACATTCCGGACGTTGATCAACTGCCACCGGAAGCGGAAACAGATAAAATCGATTTGCAGATTGAAGAGGTAAAATCGCTGTTAGCCATTCCGGTAATCAGGGGCGGTGAAGTATTCGCCTTCTTAGGCCTCGATGCGGTGAAATCGAAAAAAACGTGGACTGAACAGCAGATTGCCCTGCTGAAAACAGGGGCCGAAATTATCTCCGAAACCTTGCTCAAACACGAGGCCGAGGAAGCTTTGAAGGATTCCGAAGAACGGTACCGCGAGATCCTGGCCACGATCGAGGAAGCATACTATGAAGCCGATCTGGCCGGCAGTATGACATTCTGCAATGAAGCCACC
>DATIKA010000027.1:0-2949 GCA_035478055.1 Candidatus Limnocylindrales bacterium
CGCCTCAGATCAAGGTAGCGGTAGCGCAAGCGCAAGTTTTCATCAACATTGATACCATCTTCAATATAGAAAGGCGGCGTTCGGGAACTGTTCAGGATTTCTATTTTGCAAATCCGCACCTCTATTTCACCTGTGGCTACGGCCGGGTTTACATTTTCCGGAGAACGCCTGATAACCACTCCCTCAACAGCGATGACATATTCATGACGCAGCTTTTCCGCCTCAGCAAATACGTTCCCCCCTGACTGCTGATCAAAAACCAATTGAACGATACCACTGCGATCTCTTAAGTCAATAAATATTAACCCGCCGTGATCGCGGCGGCGCCCAACCCAACCGGCCAACTTTACTTTTGCAGATACATCAGCAACATTCAATGCCCCGCAATAGTGTGTTTTTTGGGCTGTTTCCTGGTCGACTAACGAACTAACCTCGGCAGCAGCTCGCAGTCGAGTCTTATTTTTGTTAACAGGGGAATGATCAACCAGCAGATCAAACAGTGACCGTCGGGGAAGCTCCATCTGTTCACCGCTATCCATATCACGCAGAGTTACCGTTTCCCGCTCGATTTCACCGATCCCGATAATTACCACCCGCTGATAACCTTGCCGGCCGGCATATTTCATCTGCGCCTTGAGACTGCGCCCGATAAGCTCAATTTCGGCAGCGATACCCGCCTGGCGAAGTTCGGCAGCCAAAACCATGGCTTCATCCTCAAGATCACTGCCTGCTACAGCGATGAACAACGGCCGATTAAGATCCGGCAGCAACTTTCCCCGGTCCATGACCAGCAAAATCCTCTCCACACCGAAGGCAACCCCCACCCCCGGAGTTGGCGGTCCTCCACAGTGCTCAACCAGGTTATCATAGCGTCCACCGCCGCACAGGGAAGCCCGCGCCCCTCCCTGGTCACCTGTAACTATTTCAAATGCAGTGCGAGTATAGTAATCGAGCCCGCGAACAAGGTGCGTGTTCAGAGTAAAAGGAATCTGCAGCTTATGCAAAAGTTTCTTGAGCGTGGAAAAATGGTGACCGCAATCATCGCACAGATGCTGAACCATGTTTGGCGCTGACTCAACCATCCTCTGGCATTTTTCTTCCTTACAATCCAATACGCGCATCGGGTTAGTTTTGTAACGTCTCCTGCAATCATCGCAAAGATCACTGACCAAACTTTCAAGAAACGGGACAAGGGCTTCGCGAAACCGGGGACGACAATCAGGGCAACCAACGCTGTTCAGTTCAATCGCAAGATCATCTATTTGCAGCGATTTCAGAAAATGGTAACAGAAAGATATTATTTCAGCATCAGCAGCCGGACGGGCTGCCCCAAAGATCTCCAGACCAAATTGGTGAAACTGGCGGTAACGGCCGGCCTGGGGTCGATCATAGCGAAACATCGGGCCGTTGTAATAGAGCTTGATCGGCTGTGGCTTCTCTTTAAGATTATGTTCGAGATAAGCACGCACCACCGCAGCAGTCAGCTCCGGACGCAGCGTTAACTGACGTCCACTGCGATCCTGAAAAGAGTACATCTCTTTGAAAACAATGTCGCTCTCTTCACCCACACTGCGAACGAATAACTCGGTTTGCTCAAAGATAGGTGTCCGTATTTCTCCAAAACCATAGAGAGTCGAAAATTCTCTGAATTTCGACTCCAAAAATTGCCATCTTGCCGCTTCATCCGGTAATATATCGCGCGTTCCGCGAGGTGCCCTGTAGTCCATATCCGATCTCCTTTCTAAAAAAGCAAACTCATTCTATCCAAAAGCCTTCACCCTGTCAACGCTGTGCCAATCTTAAACGGCGAATTCATGAAAGCTATGGTGATTTGGATGTTAAAAAAACGATCATTAACCACATCATCAGGACAGAATGAGAGACGAACACATATTTTGGTAAACCGGGGGTAAAGTGTAATTCCTCTGGTGCCCGGTTGTAAAATGTATTTTCAAAAAAAATGAACCACCTGCAGATAATCCAGGAAGAATACACCATTAAACACTATACCCTGACAAGCAACGTTCTTAGACATCCCCTGCCCGGTGAGAAACAAACTGCATATCGGCTGAAACCTGAATACTTTAAAACAATTTTTTGCTATCAAGCAGTATAGTTACCGGGCCGTCGTTAACAACAAGAATGCGCATGGTTGACTGAAAACGCCCTGTGGCTACGTTCACTCCGGACTGACGCATGCGTTCGCAAAAATCCTCGTACAAAGTTTCGGCTTGCTCCGGTGGTGCTGCTGTAGAAAAGCCGGGCCGCCGTCCCTTGCGGCAGTCGCCGAATAATGTGAATTGCGATATACAAAGCAGAGAACAGCCCTCATCCTGCACCGATCGGTTCATCAGGCCGGCGCTATCTTCAAATATTCGTAACCCGGCAATTTTTGCCGCAAGATATGCGCTGTCAAAAACGCTATCTTCCTTGCCAACCCCTAAAAATACGACCAGGCCACGCTTGATCGCTCCAATCGTGTCAAAGCCGACCTCAACTCTGGCTTCATGGACACGCTGCACTACCGCTCTCATCTGATTCCCCCTATGCAGTAAAAATCAATGCAAACCATACACATAGCGGCGCACAGAGTAAACTTCTTTAAGTTTTTTGATCTTGCTCATGATCTGATCCAGATGCCCCTGGTCCCGAACGATCATGGTCAGGTGTATCGTTGCCATATGGTTTTTATCAGTTCGCGCCACTACGGCAGTTATTTCAACTTTACTTTCACTGACTGCGGTCATAACATCGGCTAAAATATTTTTGCGATCACTCGCACTAATTTCAATCTCAACAGGATAAGAAAGGCCTGCCGCTTTTTCCCAGTTTACTTCCAGGAAACGACCGCTGTCGTACCCATTCTGAATAATATTAGGACAGTCGTGGCGGTGCACAGAGATACCGCGCCCTTGGGTGATAAAACCAATGATGTCGTCTCCGGGCACA
>DATIKA010000028.1:0-20508 GCA_035478055.1 Candidatus Limnocylindrales bacterium
GGTGGCGTCATCATAGTCGATGTTATGTCTAATAGTCAAATTTGATGCTGTATTCTATATAGGACCCATATTAGCACAACACTAAATTTTTTGTCAATATAAAAATGTGAAAATTGTTGTTACTCAGTGAAAACGCACGGCGCGTTTTTGAATATAAAACAACACGAAGCGGCATAAGAGGAGATCCAATTTTAAAAAGGGAAAATAAGGCATAGCTTGACTGATATTGTAAAATTATGGGCAAGAATCATAACGTCCTGCAAATGGTAAGCGTCTTTTGTGTTTTGCATGATTTGACTGTGGGGAAGTCAATGCTAATGGAAAGTGGCAATGAAATTACAGCCATTCATAGGTTGTTTGATCAGTTTCTTCTCAAGGGTATATTTCCACCATTGTTGTGGCGGCGTTGCAAAGAAAGATTTGAAAATAATTGTCTTTGAAGAGAAAGCGGTACAGAACATTACTCTTGTGGAAACAAAGAAGTGATTTTTGATGAAGAAGTGAATGGCTACTTCGAGGAGCTTAAACGTTGCAGAGGGTTTGAAAAAAATCAATCATCAGTTCGCGAAAGATGTTCTGAAACACCCTATCCTGAAAGACCAGCGCAATGGGCACAGGCCCCTGCCCGGCCTGGTAATTAATGACCGGCATGCGTGATGTAAAACGTTCGCGTCATTTGTTCTTACGCCGCAACCTCCATTGTGACTTTGAGGCCAAGCGACTCTAAACGTTTAATTGCGCTTTTGATGCCCGTATCTTCCTTATGCTGATAAAAACAATCCGAACCGAGTTCCAGGTAAGCCTCACCTCTTTTCAGCACAATGGTGGGCCCCTGCTAATATGCTTTGATCCGTGGGATGATTAGCAGCACTGTTATGGCGCGCATAGCAGGATGAGAGGGTTAGCCCGACTGATTAGGTTTTTCTTTTTTTCTTCCTTTTCTTTCCGAAAAACCGGGATAGCAGCTGCCCAACTTCGGAAATGATGTTGATGTAAGCAGTGATGTCTGCAGCGCCCCCTGATACAGTCGCTATAGTTTCACTTACTTCGGCGCCTACAGTACTTATGGTCTTTTTAATACTGGCGCTGCTATCGCTGACAGAAGCGGTAATTTTCTCGATGTTTTCGAAGATTCCTGGGATAGTGCCCTCAGTCTTATTAAGGTGATTATTTATATGTCCGGTAATCTCTTCCGTATTATGTGCAATTTTTGGCAAACGGCCAAGAAGTTCCGTTAATGGCAGTTTGTTTGTTGAGATAATTGTTTGAACGCTGTTCAGGACCTCAATTAGTCTCCTTAGCGCAAGAATCACATAAATTCCTGCTACCATGATTGCTGCCCAAATCAAGACCACGCCCAGGTCTTTAAAGGAAACTGTCATTTCCAGCATAACAACACCTCTTTAGATTGCAATCACCCCGAAAAAATGAGGTTTTCAGCCAGGGAACGCACTAGTCTGAGTCTTCTGCTTCCTCAGGACTCTTCTCAGTATGACTAAGCTTTGACTTAATTTCTTCTGCGTATTCTGTTGCCAGTTGTTTGATCCGCTCCACGGAGTCTGCAGTTTTTTCAGTAATAAGTTTCCTGGTTTCTTTGCCAGACTTTGGAGCAAACAGCATTCCCATAGTTACACCGAGTAGCGCGCCGATGGCCACGCCTGCGGCAAGGTTCCGGCAAGCGGTCTTTCTTCGCTCAGCCTCTTTCTTATGTCTGCAGTGTTCAGCCAGATCCCTAAAAAACATGGTGATAACCTCCCTCATACAGAATAAACACATGAACCTGAATTATAAGTTCTTTACGGCTTCAGATAACTCCTGCATTATTTTTAAATAATTTTAAATATTTTGGGACATTTTAAAATTATTCAGTCCTTTTGTTTTGGCTTTTGTCGGTGAAGAGTAAATAAATAGAAATTAAAAATAAAAGGACTATGTAAATCTGTTAGAATAGAGTTGCTTGAAAGCTCGGCGCAGTATGCAGGGTAGTGGAAAACAATACTTGAAGATAACACCCGAGGTCTACCCTAGATCATATTTTGGAGGAAAGGGAAATGCTAAAAATTGGGTGCCATTTGTCGGCATCAAGGGGCTATACTCAAATGGGCAAAGAAGCACTCTCAATTGGGGCTAATACATTTCAGTTTTTTACCCGCAACCCAAGAGGGGGCCAGGCAAAAAATATTGACCCAAAAGATGTGGCTACTTTTTTAGCGATTGCGAAAGAAAATATGTTTGCAAAAATTTTGGCTCATGCACCGTATACTCTGAATCCATGTGCTTCAGATGAACGTGTAGCTGAATTTGCTTATGCTGTGATGGCAGATGACATGGCTGTTATGGAGAACACTCCAAATAATTATTACAATTTTCATCCCGGGAATCATGTCGGTCAGGGATTGGAGACAGGAATCGATCTGGTTGCCCGGCTGATTAATAAAATTATGAAACCGGAACATACCACTACAATTCTTTTAGAAACAATGAGCGGAAAAGGAACTGAAATTGGAAGCCGGTTCGAAGAACTAAGGGCGATCATCGACAAGTTAGAGTTGAAGTCAAAAGTAGGCATATGTCTTGATACCTGTCATGTTCACGATGCTGGTTACGATATTATACATGATTTGGATAATGTTCTCGATGAATTTGACAGGATTATTGGTCTTGAAAGGCTTTTGGCGATTCATCTGAACGACAGCAAGAACCCTTTTGCAAGCCATAAAGATCGGCATGAAAAAATCGGGCAAGGGATTATTGGCATGGATACTTTCCGTAATGTTATTAATCATAAAAAGCTTCGACACCTTCCTTTTTTTCTTGAAACACCTAATGACCTGACAGGTTATGCCAAAGAAATCAGCATCCTGAAAAACTTATATCGCGGCAGCTAACGATCGTGCAATGGGCTAGAAGATGATAGAAAACCATGATATTGGAGTAGGCTCAACAAACGTAGTGGACTAAACAGTATCGAAATGGCATAAAATGTTTTTGCATTTCGAGCTAATTCATGGCATAATTAATGGCTGTAACTGCATTGGAAGGTTTGGGTGAAATGAATGACTATTAAAACGCAAGACAATATCAGAAACATCGCTATCATTGCTCACGTTGATCATGGTAAAACTACCCTCGTTGACGGATTGCTGCGCCAGGCTGGTATTTTTCGTGACAATGAGCGGGTGGTGGAACGGGTAATGGATTCAAACGACTTGGAGCGGGAACGGGGCATTACTATTTTATCCAAGAATACAGCGGTGCACTATCGGGACACGAAGATTAATATCGTCGATACTCCGGGGCACGCCGACTTTGGCGGTGAAGTTGAACGGGTACTGCGTATGGTGGACGGTGCGCTTCTGTTGGTGGATGCCTCTGAAGGACCCATGGCCCAAACTAAATTTGTGCTGCGTAAAGCTCTGGAAGTGGGCTTGCGGATCATCGTCGTCATAAACAAGATCGACCGACCCGATGCTCGTTCCGCGGAGATCCTGAATGAGGTTTTCGACCTCTTCGTAGAACTGGAAGCTGCAGATTGGCAGCTAGATTTCCCGGTTATCTATACTTCTTCTCGCCAGGGGGTAGCAACCACTGACCCAGATAAACCTGCCTTAAGTTTGCAGCCGTTATTTGAGCTGATTGTAGCCGAGTGCCCCGCCCCCATGGGCGATCTCGACGAAGTGTTGCAACTTCAGATAAACACCCTTGATTATGATGATTATGTTGGTCGGATCGGTATCGGGAGGATCCACAATGGTTGTCTCGATGCAGGGCAGACCGTCAGTCTGTGTAAACAAGATGGCCAGGTAGAAATAGCTAAAATTACCAAACTATGGACTTACGAAGGCCTCAAGCGCCTGGAAGCAGAAAAAGCTTTGGCAGGAGACATCGTGGCTGTGGCAGGATTAGGCCAGGTAAATATAGGGGAGACCGTCAGCGATCCCACTAACCCGTTACCGCTTCCGTTGCTTGCGGTCGATGAACCGACGTTAACCATGACCTTTATGGTAAATGACAGTCCTTTCGCCGGCAAAGAGGGCAAATATGTAACTTCGCGCCAAATACGTGGCCGGTTGTGGAAAGAAGCCGAGACCAATGTTAGCCTTAAAGTTGCCGACACCGATTCGCCTGATTCCTTTCAGGTCTCGGGGAGGGGCGAACTACATTTGGGTATCCTTATCGAGAATATGCGGCGCGAAGGTTACGAGCTGCAAATCTCCAAGCCGAAACCGATCTTGAAGAAGATAAAGGGGGAAATTTGCGAACCCTATGAGCGGCTTTTTATCAATTTACCGGAAACTTTCTCGGGACGAGTTATTGAAAATATTGGCGGCCGTCGCGGCGAATTGATCAATTTGCAGCCGACTGGCGGAACCCATGTTAAAATGGAATTTCTGATTCCCGCTCGTAGTTTAGTTGGCTTCCGATCAGAATTTCTGACCGATACAAAAGGGGAGGGGATTATGCACCACCTCTTCGATCATTATGGACCCTGGAAAGGAGAAATCCCCAGTCGGCGCCGCGGTGTTCTGATTGCCTTTGAAACAGGTGATGCCAGCGCCTATGGCATTCATAACATGGAGGACCGGGGGGTGCTCTTTATCCAACCGGGCGATAAAGTTTATACTGGTATGGTTGTGGGTGAACATGCGCGGGAGTCTGATTTGGATATTAACGTTTGCAAGAAGAAACATCTCACCAACGTCCGCGCCAGCAACGCGGACGAAAGTATTCGCCTTACTCCTCCGGTGATTTTCAGCTTGGAAAAGGCCATGGAATATATTGAAGACGACGAATTGGTCGAGGTAACTCCCTCAGTTATTCGTATGCGTAAAAAAATTCTCGATCGCAGCCTGCGTGAGCGGGCAGCCAAACGCGGGTTAATTTAATGCGAGAGAGCCACTAGCGGTAAGCGGTAAGCGGAAAGCAGCAGGCAGTAGCCTCAGCTAACAGCGATTGAAACAGGCAACGGGGTATGACTGTATTTTTTGGGATGAACCCTTGATTCCTGATCCACCTTACGCTCCTTAACAGCAATTTGATTCTCAGCGGTAGATAGAAGTTAAAAGATAATTGAATTTTTTAGCAGTGCGACAGAGTAAAGCTCAATCCGATCCCTCAGTATTATTTTTCCACTCTGTTGGCAGGGAGAGATATCGCTTCACATTCACTTTTAAAACGTGCGTCTGGTTCTTGCCACGTCGACCAGGGTATAAAGGGACAGCTGACAGAGCCGGACATATCAAGCGATAATATCACGGAATATGGAAATATATGTCTTAATGAATTCGCCGAGAAGGTTTCACTGGCATAGCTTGTTTTTAGTTGCGAGTATTGATAAAATCAGCCCAAGAAGGTTTTTTTACTGTTTTCTGACCTGGGGAGTAGTTAGCGGCCTGGTGGCGTTCCTGGACTTCAAATCCAGAGGCAGGGCAGCCCCCTGCGGTGGGTTCAATTCCCATCTACTCCCGCCATGATTATGTAAAGTAATTGCGAGAAGAGCGTTTTCGTCCCTTCCGGTTTGGTGTGTACTGCTGTGAGTAAGTATCACTGACCAGAAAACGACAGTTCCGAGACAATTAAGATGCTGTAACTGCCATGTTTTCTTCCTTCGGCTGGCGCCGCAACTGCGGCAAGCGGCGTGAGGGGTTATAACGAAGGTTAGCGAGTGTGTTGCCCTGTAGAGGCCAGTTTCCGAGTATCCTCGGAGCGTGGCGAACTCAGAGGGCAACATTCCTAGAGCAGGAGGAGTATCCACGCACCGCTGAAGAATTGGATGGTGCCGTTACCGTGGCTACACGGGTGACGGTTTCGTGAACTGTCCCGAAAAAGATGGCTCTGACATTCGTCTTTCAGTTCTGAACTGGCCGGTTGTTCAGAAGACGGGTTTACTAAAAAGCTCGTTGCAATTTGTTCTGTTAAGTTACTCACGTGCTCGATAGCCATTGTTTCAGGCTGTTATTTTTTATTTTGGTCCGGGCATAAAAAACGTCTGATTGGCATCGGTTCTTTCATCCGCGGTGAGCCAAGTAGTTTGTTGCTTTATTTGTGCTGGCGTGCCAAGAGATGGAGCTATCCGGAACAGGTGCCCACAAATAAGAATAGGGTTTAGATAGCGACACAGAAAATATATAGCACAGTAATATACAAGAAAGGATGAAGATCTATCAATAACCAACGGTACGATTGCATCCACTGCGGCAGTGACTGGTGGAAAAAAGCGGTGTTCTATCAAATTTATCCGCGCAGTTTTATGGACAGCAATGGAGATGGTATAGGTGACTTGCCAGGTATCATTTCCAGGCTGGACTATTTAAATGACGGAACGACTGATTCGTTGGGGGTTGATGCCATATGGTTCAGCCCTTTCTTCAAGAGCCCTGACTTCGATTATGGGTACGACGTGGCTGATTACTGCGATATTGACCCTCGCTACGGGTCATTAGATGATTTTGACCACCTGCTGAGCGAAGCGCACAGCCGCAATATACGGGTTATGTTAGACCTGGTGGTTAACCACACTTCTTCCCTGCATCCCTGGTTTCAGGAATCGCGCTCATCGCGGAATAACCAAAAGCGGGACTGGTATATCTGGAAGGATGGGCGTGGTCCAAAGCGGAAGCCGCCTAATAACTGGCGCAATAATTTTTTTGGTTCAGCCTGGACCTGGGATGATTTGACAGAACAATACTATCTGCATTCTTTTCTCAAAGAACAGCCCGATTTAAACTGGTTTAACCCCGCAGTGCGGGAAGCGATTGCTGAAGCTATTCGATTCTGGCTGGAACGCGGAATCGATGGTTTCCGTCTCGATGTGCCCCATATTTATTGCAAAGATGAACAGTATCGTAATAACCCGCCCTTTTTTATCCGGGAAAAGGGAGGCGAAAAACAGTCGTTTGGTGACCGTGCTTTGACGGCAAGCATAATGGAGTTTTTCTCCCTGCCTGAATTGCAGGTAAGAAAATACAACCAGCATCAGCCGGAAACACACGCGGTGTTGCGGCAATTCCGCCGTCTTTTCGATGCATATCCGGCTAAAACGAGTGTTGGAGAAATAATAGGCGAGGATCCGGAGACCATAGCTTCTTATTACGGAGCCAATAACGATGAGCTGCACATGAACTTTTATTTCGAGTTGCTTCGTTGCCGATGGAAGGCCGGCGCTTTCAGGCGTTGCATCGAGCGATGGGAAAGCGTTCTGCCTCACGGTGCATGGCCGGCGTATACTTTTAGTAATCATGATGTGGTGCGTGCCAAAAGCCGCTATGGGCGGGATGGGGAAGGTGAAGAAAGAGCACGTTTGTTGGCCTTGATGCTTCTGACTCTAAGGGGAACTCCCTTCATTTACTATGGCGAAGAAATAGCCATGAAAGAGGCAATGCTGGCGAAGCAAGACCTTAGGGATCCTATCGGTGTAAAATGGTACCCTCTGCATCGAGGCAGAGACGGCTGCCGAACGCCGATGCAATGGAGCAACAGTAAACATGCCGGTTTCACCGATGTTGAACCGTGGCTGCCGATCGGTCCGGAAGTAGAGAAGCGCAATGTCACATCCCAGGTAAAAGATCCGAACTCAACGCTAAATTTTATGAAGAAGATGATCTGGTTACGTAAAAGTCTGCCTGCCTTGCAGGAAGGGCATTTCCAAAGCATAACCGAAGGAGTACCAAAAGACTGCTTTATTTACACGCGTGAAACAGGAAAGCAGAGCCTGGTTGTTATCCTGAACTTTTCGGCAAAACAAAAGATAATCAATGTCGCAGAGCTAAAAAACGGCTACCACATACTCATATCGACAGACCCAAAACGCGATACGAGCATCATTGCAGCACTACTGGTTTTGGAGCCCGGAGAAGGTTGTTTACTCGAAACTTGAAACTCAGAAGATATTATCTGACATGTTCAATGGGCAGAATCAGCGAGACGGATAGAGCAGCACACCAATATATTGTTTGAATAACGGTGGCTATGTGAAGAACGGTCGAAAAAAGAAACCGGTGCAAGTAATTTCCTCTTGACTAGTGAGTATGGTTGGGGTGCATTGGTTTTGCTCGAATTGTTTTTCTCGTACTCAAACCAGGCGTTTAAGCTGCCAGTTAAACCCGCAACTATGTAGATAATGTAGTGCCGGGGAATTTCCCTTTTCCCCGTAACAATTAAAAATAGATGGAACAATAAACATGTTGCATAATTACAATATTATGATATAATAATATTGTGGGGAGGGGTTTCGGGTGGTAGTAGCATCAGAGTTGTCAATGCTTAGAGAAAAAGCCGTTTTGTTAAAAGCGCTTTCTAACCCGGTAAGGCTCTGTATCGTCAGGGAACTGTTGCGGAGGGGTGAATGTAACGTTTCTTCGATGCAAGTTTGTCTCGATCTTTCTCAATCTACTGTTTCGCAACATCTGGGCAGGCTGAGGGATGTGGGGATAATTACCGGAGAGCGCAAAAAAACTGCGGTTTATTATCGCGTTTCGAGTAAGGAGGCGGCTGATGTCATCACGGCACTTTTCTAGCCGAATGGTTTGTATTTTTGGCAGACCGGGCAAAAGTTTTTGTGGATATTGTTTCAGGGAGGAAAAAATTATCAGAAGCATGGAGGAGGCTGTGCAATGATTAAGGTTACAAATGCTGCTAAAAATAAGATGGTCGAAGTTTTGGCCGATGAAAAAAATGAAGTTGTTTATGTGCGTCTTTATATCAGCGGAGTAGGCTGAGGCGGTCCCAGGTACGGCCTGACTCTGGATGAGTCGGTTCATGAGGGCAAAGATGTGGTGGAAGAAATTGAGGGTTTGAAATTCGTCTATGATCGAGGACTCTCCCCTCACATGGAAGGGAAGATGATCGATTATCGTGACGGTCCAAGTGGCGGTTTTTCAGTTAACGAGTGGAATATCGGCAAAAATTACGGTGAATGCTGTTAAACAACGGTAGATGTGGTAATATTTTCCGAGTTTCCAGAGTTCTTATACTGAAAAGGGGGCTTTTATTGGTTATGGCAACACAGAAGGAGCAAGTTTACAAGTGCCAGGTGTGTACCAATGTGGTTAAAGTAGTGGAAAGTGGCGTGGGGTTACTGGTGTGTTGTGGTGAACCGATGGAATTGCAATCCAAGTAGCAGTTTGGTTCTATTTGCGAAAAACGAAGGTGTCAAGATAAAATAGCCGGAACATCGACTAGAGATGTTCCGGCTATTTTATGCTTTTAGCAGTAATCTTCGATGTTGATATGGAGCCCGTAATGTGGCAGTCTTTCCACAAACGGTATGGGATCTATCACTTCTGCCGGAAAAGCGCCACGTCGCGTAATCAGCCCGTCAGCGAAAAGATCTGCGATGACAGCAGCCGGAACACCGGTCTGGAAGGAAACACCTGCCACACCCATCTGCTTGTATGCATTTTCGTGTGTTTCCATAGAGTACATAAATTTGGCAATTTTTTTGCCATTTTTAGTACCGCGTACGAGAGTGCCAACACAAAGGTAACCTTTCATTTTACCGCCCAGTTCCAGCGGATTCGGCAATAAAGTTGTTACAACGTCGCGGGGAATTACTTTGACGCCTTTCACCTCGATCGGGTTCGTCGAATTAAGCCCGACCATACGCAGAACTTTAAGCATGTTAACGAAACTTTCAGGGAGAGCATAGCCAAAGTTGCAATTTTTGATCGGTTTGCCCAGGTAGAGGGGAATGGTGCCTGCTTCCTCATGTGAAACAGAATAAACCTTTAATTTGCCGATTGGGGCGGGGAATGCAAATTCTTCCGACCAGGTGAGAGCTTCTCCCTGGACGAATGTACCATTTTCATAGTTAAGGTAGGGCTGAAGGCATTCCTCAATGGCGGTATCTGGTGAAAAGCCAATGACCAGTTCAAAACCTTCCACAGTTGAAAGGTCCGCATCTCGGACCAGGACATCATCTACTTCGTCCATTTGATCAGCCAGATAGCGGGCGAAGATGTTAGTTGCACCTGGGTCGATACCAGAGCATAGAAACGCTGAGCGATCAATATCTCTGAACTTCTGGTCATATTTTTCGATTTCCTCCTGGATTGTAATGCGGTTGGGCAACCGCACCGGGCCGTGTGAGGCCAAATCCAGGTAGTGTATTTTAGCGGCCACCGCTGCATCCAGTACATTATAGTTAAATTCAGGTACGACAGCGTTGATCACCAGATCAACGTCTTTGAAAGCCTGGGCTAAATGGTTTACATTGTTCGCATCTATTACTTTTGCACTGAACACAGGACCCAGTTCTTTGGCCAATTCTCTGATGTATTTTTCGTTGATATCAGAGAGGACGACATGCTCGAACTTCTTGCTTCTGCTCAATGTTTTCGCGATTACTGTGCCCACGCCGCCTAACCCAAGTATAAGCGCTTTCATTTTTTAAGCCTCCCGGTATTTAATTCTGGTATTTTACTTTTTTTATTCATACCTGCGCCACCGCAGGAACTCTATTATTAACCGAAACTGGTGTGAGAGCTTGCGTTACCGTCTCGAAAAAGTCTGTCGTGAGACAATAAGACGATGTAACTGCAGTGTTTTAAACCCCTCGAAGACGCCGCCACCGAAGGTGGCGGCGTCTTCGGGGGACTACGGTGAAAATAAGCAATGTAGCACGTTGGGAAAACTTCCGCTATGGTG
This sequence comes from Candidatus Limnocylindrales bacterium, assembly GCA_035478055.1. Lineage (GTDB taxonomy): Bacteria > Bacillota > Dethiobacteria > DTU022 > DTU022 > DATIKA01. Next base: position 10,645 of record DATIKA010000028.1, read on the forward strand.
GTAATTAGAATGTGTCACCGTTCGAAAACTCGATAGCGTTTTTTTACAACGACCTGACAGGGCGGGGGAGTTATTTCCCCCGCCATGTTAAAAACGGGCCAATGAGATTTAGGTTTTCTTTGACCAGAAGAACATAGGTTCTTTTTCGATGTTTTTACCGTCAAAACTCAGCATTGGCTTGGGCGGATCCTGCTTTTGAGTAGCCAGAGAGACTACGATCAGAGTGATAATGCTTATGGCAGCAGCTGGTACTAATGACATGAAAATGGCATCTCCGGCGTAAACCTCCATCGCATAGTGGATGTAGGCGTAACCGGAAAGCCAGGATACGATTCCGACAAAAAATGAAGTGATCGCTCCGGTATTATTTGCTTTCTTCCAAAAATGCCCGAAAGCATAGGCGGCAAAGACCGTTCCCAACTGGATGCCGCCGGAAAAAATAATTAACTTATAGATCACTTCGAAATAAAGTCCAATAGCCATCGTAATAAGAGTGGCTACAATAACGAAGATCCGTGTTATCTTCAGAATCTCCGCGGACGTTGCTTCAGGTTTGATGTGGCGGTAAATGTTGTGACCGATCAGGGTGGCCATAACTAGAGAGTTGTTTCCTGCAGTGCTGACGATAGCTGCTGCGATGGTAACAATGAATAAAGCCCCTGCCCAGTCCGGCAGAAACGTGTAGGCAGCCCACGGCAGCACAAATTCGGCTTGTGCTTCCGTTGTTTCCAATCCCCAGGTAAAGACGGCGATACCGATCATCACAGGCATCAGGCCGAGAATCAGGTATAATACCCCGCTGGCAAAGAAACCGGCCACAGCTGTTTTTTCATCTTTGGCGGCCAAGGCTCGCTGCATCAGCACCTGGCTCTGCACGTCTCCCAAAGAAAGTGCAGCCCAGGCTGAAATGTAGAGTAGGATGCCCAATATGCCTGTATACCAAAGATAGCCTTGATCGCCGGCCACAGGAGTCATGGCCCATGTGGGTAGTTCAGCCCAGTTTTGGGCTGTCGCGAAGAAATTACTGATGCCTCCCACTTCGCCCATGACGGTGGGGAATAACATCAGCAGGCCAAGCACGATCAGAACAAAGCCGATGGCGTCCACCCGCGACAGAGCCCAAAGCCCGCCGGTAGTGGTGACGATAATAATGGCTACAGTAGCGATGACTATGGCAAAGCTTAAGGAAAAGCCGGTCGTCAGGCTGACAATAATTCCCAGAGCAACTAACTGGCCGGCTTGCCAGGCCATAGCGGAAAGGATTTGAATAATTGTATACAGAAAACCCATACGCGTGCCATAACGGGTGTCGAAGAAGTCGGTCACGGTAAGGTATTTTGCTTTGCGCATCCGGTAAGCAAAGAAAAAAGCAACGAGAACCATGCCAAGAGCGGGCGCCCATGGATCAAAGATAACCCCTTGCATGCCGTAAAGATAGGCCCAGCCCGCCGCGCCCATCATCGCTCCAGCGCATATCCAGGTGGCAATAATCGAAGGTACAAGGAAAAAAATGTTTAGCTGCCTGCCTGCTACGACCAGATCGTCCTGGTCGTGGATTTTTCGGGCGTAGATCAGACCAAGGATAACGATTACAACCAAATAAACTCCCAGTGCAGCAAGAATCAAGTTAGATGTTGTAAATACCGTAAGAAGGTTTTCTTCCATATTAATAATTTTCCTCCCCAAAATTATTTTTTAAGTTGAAACACTATCCCCCGGCTATCCGGGGATAAACCACAATTTTTTCGCCTCCCTTAACGATGAAATCAAGGCTTTCCTTATCGTCGTTGACCGATATAAATGATACTGAAGCAACGGGAATTCTTAGCTGCTCCAATAAATTCCGGACAGTACAAGTTTCAGCGTCAACAAACATTGTTAACAAATCAGTATTCCTGTTATATCTTTTTAAAGGGCCCTGCAGTTGTAGTTCTACTTTCAACTCATCTTTCCCTCTTTTAAGCAGTGTAGTATTTATAGGCCAAGCTCCTTTTTCTTCGCAATGGTGATTTTACCATTATCATCCCACCCTCGCAAGCGATAATATTCGGTGAGCATCTTTTCGTATTCTTCGCGTGGAAGAAGTTTGCCTGCAGTAGCCCCGGTGGTTAATTTTTCGGTAAAAATGCGATCTGGCAGGTAATCATCTTTACGATCAAATCCTTCACGTTCGTTAAAAAGACGGGCCACATTATAGACACGATCACCGATTCTGGCCAACTCCTCAACGGTCATGGTGCGATCAAGCACCAAGCTTAATATCTCGGCGATGCGTTCATTGCTTAGTGCCCAGAAATCGCAGAGAATCACACAAAACTTTGTGGCATTATTATCCTGCATTCCCTTAACCAGTTCGGCTTTGCTCTCAATGGTAAAAGGATCGATATCGCCGAAGGCTTCCACAGAAACTGGCCAGGCTCGCATGTGGCAGGCGCCGCGGTCGGACGTGCCATAAGCCAGCCCCATCGCCCAAGAACCTCGCGGCTCATAGCCGGGCATTTCAAGTCCTTTAACGGCCATGGCAAATTCTGTCCCGCCGTATTTCGCAGCCATGGTGCGCACACCAAGAGCGAGATCTGCTCCGACTCCTTCGCGATTTGCCATTAAGGCAGGCATTTTCAGGTAATTTTCAATATCCCCGAAGCGAATCCCGAAATCGTGGAGTCCTTTTTCGGTCATTTCCATAGCAAATGCGACAGCATTACCGGTGGAAATAGTATCGAGGCCATAATCATCACAAAGACGGTTAAATTCAATTACTGCTTCCAAGTCGCTGATACCGCAGTTAGAGCTGCACAGGGCAAGAGTTTCATACTCGGGACCTTCAACTGTTGCTTTACCCTTTTGCACATAATTACCGCAGGCCAGTGGGCAGGCGAAACAGGCTTTTTTAGCCTTCCGGACTGCTTTTACCGCCTCAGAATTGATCTGTTCGTATTGTTCAAAGGTGCCTTCCTGGAAGTTGCGGGTGGGTAGTATGCCAGTGGTCTGGCATAGATCCACAATCATTGGTGTGCCGTCGCTATAGGCCCACATATTAACGTCGGTCATGGTATCTTCGCGCTTAATTTTGTTCATCGTGGCTGAAAATTTACGTATATTGGGTATTTTAACTCCGCCGCTTCCTTTAACAGCCACCGCTTTAAGATTTTTGCTGCCCATAACAGCACCGATACCGCCGCGCCCGGCCTGGCGGTAAAGCTCAGAGTTAATGCAGGCCATCGGCAGCAGGTTTTCGCCTGCAGGGCCAATAACCATGGTTACAAAATCGTCAAGTATATCCTGCAGGATATATTCGGTTTCGTGCGCACCCTTGCCCCAAAGCTTCGCAGCGCTGCGCAGTTCGACTTTGTCGTCTTCAACAACCAGGTAAACCGGAACCTTCGATTTTCCTTCAATAATTGCGGCATCATAACCAGCATATTTAAGCTCAGGTGCAAACCGACCGCCGATGGAGCAGTCGAGAATGGTGCCGGTTGCCGGAGATTTGGCGGCCACGGCCAGTTTCCCGGAGTTAGGAACGATCGTACCGGTGGTCGGACCGGTCATCAGCACCAGCTTGTTGTCCGGGGAAAGGGGGTCGATGCCCGGCGCAAGCTCTTCGAAGAGGTACTTTATGCTCAACCCTTTCCCCCCGAGGTAATCGTGGGCCCATCTTTCATTTAGAGGCTCGGTGGTTGCTTTTCCGGTAGATAGATTTATTCTTAATATTTTTCCGGTGTAGGCCATTATTTATTCACCTCCTCAAAGGTAAGGGCTTCTGTTGGACACCAATTGGTGCAGCTCTTGCACTGCACGCAAATCCCGATCCCCTTCTCTTTTTTCACGATTACCTGGTTTGGACAGTTATCGACACATAAAGCGCAGTCGGTGCACAACTCTTCCTTGAAGGATAGACGTCCATTCTTTTCTACGATAGCGTCAACAGGGCATATATCGACACAGCCCATTCCGAAATCACAGGTTTGCCCCCTGACATCGAACCCATTGCGGGTGTAATGAGAAGTGATTTTTAAACGGGCCAGGCGGGGATTGAACTCCCCTTCGTTTTGCGCGCTGCAAGCTAGTTGGCAAAGCTTGCAGCCGATACACTTTTCAGCGTGAAAAACAAGAGCCTTCAATTAAGTTTCACTCCTTTCAAGTTTTTATTGATTAGATATCTGTTTCAGGACACTATCCAGAATTTCCAGGACGGTGTCAATTTCATTTATGGAAATAGTCAGAGCCGGCTCGATACGGATAGTTACCGCACTGATCAGCGTTCCGGCAACGAGCACACCATTTTCAAAAAGGCCCTTCGCTACTTTATAGCCTGTCTCGTCATTTATAAATTCCAGACCGATCAGCAGACCCCTGCCACGAGCTTCCTTAAGGATCGGGTATTTTTGCGACAGCTTTTGTAATTTTGGTAACAAGTAATTTCCTTTTTCTGCAGCTTGCCCGACAAGCCCTTCATCAAGGATGACCTGGATACCGGCGATAGCTGCAGCGCAAGCGATTGGATTACCGCCGAAAGTCGTGGTATGCATAAATGGATTGGGCATCATTTTTTGCCAAATTTTCTCGGTTGAGACAAAAGCTCCTATTGGCATCACTCCGCCTCCGAAGGCCTTGCCGAGGCATAAGATATCTGGGATTACGCCGTAATGCTCCATGGCAAAGAGTTTACCTGTCCGTCCCATACCGGTTTGTACTTCATCGGCGATTAAAAGAACTCCGTACTCGTCGCATATGTCGCGAACCTGAACAAAATAATCATCCGGTGGAACGACTACTCCTCCTTCTCCCTGAATCGGCTCCAGAATGACAGCGGCAATTTCGTGCCCCACGGCAAATGAACTGGCAATCGTTTTTCGCAACATATCAGCATCGCCAAAGGGTACATGCTGAAAATAGGGGAGTAAGGGCAAGTAGGGCTTTCGAAAAACAGCTTTTGCTGTAGCGCTCAGTGAGCCAAGCGACTTACCATGGAACCCGCCGACAGCGGCAATTATTCCGGGTCGTCCTGTATGCATGCGTGCAAGTTTAAGGGCCCCCTCGATCGATTCAGTTCCACTGTTGGTAAAAAAAGAAAACTGCAGATCACCAGGAGTAATCATGGCAACCAGCTTGGCCAGCATTGCCCTTAAAGGGTCGAGCAGCTCCTGGCTGTGCAGTGCCTGGCGATCCAGTTGATTCTTAACAGCAGCAACCACCCTTGGGTGCCGGTGACCGACATTATAGATTCCGTAACCACCGAGACAATCGATGAATTTTCGTCCATAGATGTCGGTGAAACCAGTGCCGCTGTCTTCCCATTCCACGGCTGCAAAATTGGTTGAGACAGATTTACGGTATTCCAAAAAACCGGGGTTATAATGGTCTCTGAATCCGATCAGCGTTTCATTTGCAACCCAGTCTCTTTCATCGTCGGACAGTTTTTTTTTGGCTATAAAGTCAAGCACTTTTTCGGAATAACTGAGTATTTCTTTGATATCGTAGTTCATGGCAGGTCGTCTCCTTCTTTGCTGTGGTTTATTTTCAGACTGACTTATACGTAATACGCAATATTGATGCCAGGAAATAAAGCATTATCCAGCTGCAAACTGTGGAACCCCAAGCAATCATCGCGGGTAGTTAGTCTCATTTATGATAATTAAATATATTTATGTAAGGTTTTTTTGCAGGTGATGGCCATGCTATAGAGAATGTACCAGAAATAATAATTAACAGGCCCTACAGCGAAAAATTGCTTAAAGTGCTACACCGCTTAGCCCCGCCCGGGAACGGTTCCATCGACTTCATCAGTGGTATGGGGACGCTCCTTCTGCATAGGATTCCTCCCCCTGTAGTTCGCTGCGCTCCGGAGACGCTCGGACTGTCCTGGAGGAGCAGCACGCTTGCTAACATTCCCCGGAGAGTCTAACAAAAGGTTGTGGATGAAAAATGTCTGTTTTGATGCGTATTCAATCCGTAGTCCAGGATGTTGCCGAGGCTATTGCGGCGGCGCTTTCAGTTGAAGTTGAAATTGTCGACGATGAACTGACTGTTGTAGCGGGTAGTAACCGTTACAGAGACAGAATTGGTCAAAAAGAAGAGTTTGGTCAGACCGACAGCGACTTTCTTTATGCACGTACCCTGCGTACAGGTAAATCCTTTGTGGTCAGTGATCCGGTCAGCGACCCCAGGTATGATCCTTCGTCACTGGATGGAACCACACCAGAGTTGGGCGAGATCTGCAGTCCCATCAAAATGGGGGAAGATGTGATCGGGGTGATTGGATTGGCAGCATTTACTGCCGATCAATATCAACAGTTGTTGGGTAAAACCGAGGCGAAATTACTATTTTTAAAACATATGGGCCGTCTCCTGGCCGCCAAATTATACGAGAGTGAAGCCGTAGAAAGTTTAACTTTACTATCCAGGGAGCTTTCTACCATACTGGAAACGATCCATGAAGGGGCTCTGGCGATTAACGCAAAAGGCCAGGTTACGCACTGTAATACGACGGCCGCGAAACTTTTGAAGCTAGAACGTTCGGCCATTTTGGGCAGAAACCTGGAAGATTTCTGGAAAGATGCCCCTGCGCTGAAGGTTCTGGCGACCGGCAATGAATATATTGAAAAAGAGGAAATTTATCAAACAAAAAATAAACAAATGCATTTCATTGTTTCAGTGCGTGCTATAGCCGGGGTAGAACGTCCCGTTGGCGCGGTGGTCTCCTTTCGCGATATATCTGAAGCACGGCGGTTAATTTATAATTTAAGTTCAACAGACATGGAATATACTTTTGATGACATCATCGGGCAAAGTAAGATAATAAAGCAGATCAAAGAACAAGCATTGCGGGTAGCCGGGGGGAATTCGACTGTTCTGATTACCGGTGAGAGTGGTACTGGCAAGGAAATATTCGCTCGTGCTATTCATCGGGCCAGTATGCGAGGCGGCGGTCCCTTTATCAGTGTTAACTGTGGTGCTATACCGGAGACTTTGTTAGAGAGTGAGCTGTTCGGTTACGATGGGGGTGCCTTTACCGGCGCCAGGAAGGAAGGCAAGGCCGGCAAGTTTGAGTTGGCCGACGGTGGCACTATTTTTTTGGATGAAATTGGGGAAATGCCTTTACATCTTCAGGTAAAGCTGCTGCACGTGCTTCAAAACAGGGAGGTAGAGCGGGTTGGTGGTTCGAAAAAAATACCAGTTAATGTCAGGATTATCGCTGCATCAAACAGGGAACTGGAAGTGATGATGCAGGAAGGAAATTTTCGCAAGGACCTATATTTCCGCCTGAGCGTTATCCCAATGCATATTCCACCGTTAAAAGAACGTCGGGAGGATATTCCGGCTTTGGTTGATCGATGTATCATCAAATACGGGTTATTGTTAAAAAAACGGTTTGAATATATAGATCCGGAAGCGATGGAATGTTTGATGCAGTATAACTGGCCAGGCAACGTGCGGGAGTTGGAAAATGCGTTGGAATATGCCGTAAACATGACCAACGGAAGCACCCTTGACTTGAGTAGTTTGCCTCCGCGGATCCGGGAAGCGCTAAGGGAAGATGCTTTTAACGATGATGCACCTTTAAAGGAAAGAATTAAAAATTACGAGCGCAAGCTAATGCAAGAATATTTGGATCGCTTTGGGCACACAGTTGAGTGCAAAAATCTGATCGCAGAAAAACTGGAAATCAGCCGCGCTACGCTTTACCGTAGGCTGGCCGAGCTGAGTTTAGGCAAAAAAAAACCGACATCTGACAAAGACGCGATCGATATGTCTCAATATTGAGAACGTACAAGTGTTAGTTTCTTGTTATTGAGACTTGGGGGAGGTTAAAAAAAATGGCCAGCACAGGATCCTGTTGAGAAAGGCTGGCAACGGCATAGAGCTGATATCAGATGTGTGTGGGTTTCTCCAGTTTAAAAGCTCTGTGCAAAGCCCTCACAGCCAATTCGCCGTATTTTTCTTCAATTGCGCACGAGATACGGTATTCTGAAGTGCTGATCATCTGGATATTAATATTTTCTTCGGAAAGCGATTGAAACATGCGTGCAGCGACAGCCGGGTTGGTTTTAATGCCAATTCCGACCGCAGAAACCTTCACGACTTGATTGTCAGTGAGTACTTCCAGAGCATTAATCTCCAGGGCTACCTCCTCAACCAATTTTTTGGCTTTAGCCAGGTCGGTTTTTGCCACGGTAAATGTAAAATCGGTGAAGCCGTCGATACTGGCATTTTGTATGATCATATCGACGATGATCGCTGCATCGGCGAGCGGTGAAAGGATACGGTAGGCTATACCAGGACGGTCAGGTACGCGGATTACAGAAATTTTTGATGTGTTCCGTTCCAGGGTAATTCCCTTGATAATAGAATTTTCCATAACAGCCTCCTCGTTTACGATCCAGGTAACTCTTTCACTTCCAAAGGATGATTTGACAACCAGGGGGACCTGGAATTTTTGGGCTAGCTCAACCGAACGGCTATGAAGCACTTTGGCACCCATACTGGCCAGCTCCAACATCTCCTGATATGATACCTTGGGCAGATGACTCGCTCCGGGGCATATGTTGGGGTCTGCTGTATAAACACCATCAACGTCGGTAAAGATCTCACAACGATCAGCTTTCAGAGCCGCGGCCAGGGCTACTGCAGTGGTGTCAGAACCGCCCCGGCCCAGTGTAGTAATGCTGCCATCTTTGGTAATACCCTGGAAACCGGCTACCACAGGGATTATATCAAGATCAAGGATTTTTTCCAGGGTGGCGGTGGGCAAATCCAGAATGCGTGCTTTGGTATGGTTATCGTCGGTAATCAGGGGAAGTTGAAACCCCAGCAAAGAGCGAGCTCTACAGCCCATTTTCTCCAAAGCGATGGCCAGTAGTGCGGCAGAGGCCTGTTCGCCGGTGGCAAGCAAGGCATCCTGTTCGCTTCCTGGAGGGGCAGGCGATAATTTTGATGCCAAATCCAGAAGCTGATCAGTATGGCCGCCCATGGCCGAAACTACTACAGCAACCTGGTTTCCATTTTGCTTGGTTGCAACAATGGTTTGAGCTACACGGTTCAAATGATCAACTGTGGCCAGCGAGCTGCCACCAAATTTTTGTACTATCAGCGCCATCTTTTCATACTCCCCTGTCGATTCAAAAGCCGCGAATTGAAAATGAATAGTGTTATTCTCTCACATTTAAAGAGATGGCACAAGAGACCGGCCGGTTATTTTTTGCAACTTTTATGTGTTTCGGATTTGTATCACTGCAGCAGCTCGATAAAAGCCTGCAATCTGGTTTTGATAGCTCCAGCGGGTTCAAAAGTGTAATTATCATCGATCAACAGCATGGGCAGGCCTTCCTTTTTCAGATAATCGCGCAGGTCGGGGAAATCAAGCTTGTGAGGGTCGCAAAATGAAATACAGTAACCGACCACTCCATCAACTTCATACTCTCTGGCCCTTTGCAGAACATATTCGAAGCGACTGACGCCAGGGCCGCGGTCAGTGCGCGGGCATTGGAAATTAACAAAGTAGTGTTCGGTAAGTCCGTCATTAAGGTCATCGGTGAGAGGAATATCTTTTTCCCAGGCCCGGAACCCGATACAGTTGTCGTCAGCTACAACTGTGCCGCCTACTTCTTCGATCATCCGGTAAAAGGCCGGATCATCCAGAATGCTGCCCCAAACCAATATGCGTGGTGCTTTTTTTTGTACCGGTTCGCGCAGTTTAACTTTGGCCAGGGTATTTTCGAGCAAAGTGGATAGCTCTGCGGCAGGTAAAACTCCGCAAGCTACCAGCAGTTCAAGCATTTCACTGCCTTTAAGCAACGGGTAAGGGGCTTGTCGCAGGCGGTAGAGTTCGCGTATTAGAGTGCGGTTCTTGTTAAAAAGTAAAAT
>DATIKA010000029.1:0-4139 GCA_035478055.1 Candidatus Limnocylindrales bacterium
TCAAAGTTGATCCCTGGCCTCCAATAGTACTGGCGGACAGCCCTGAGTATTTAGAGGAGCAAGAAAGATTACGCAGACTGGAGGAGGGGGGAGATTTAAGTCCACTATTTCCGGCTTTTGAAGATATGAAACTATTTGAAGATATGAAACTATTTGAAGACATGTTTTATCAACAGCAATCATATTAAGCTGATATGTATGATGCGGTTATCTTCGCCTTATGTTTGGCGGCGCCGGCAAAATTTCGTAAAATATTTCAAAGGGGATGCTGCTCACAGGTGGAAAAGTTGAAAATTGCTTTCTTGACTTACCGGGGAAACATGCGCTGCGGGGGGCAGGGCATTTATACCTGGTACCTCGTCAAAGAACTGGAAAAACTCGGCCACGATATTACCGTCATTACCGGTCCCCCTTACCTTGATTATCTGGAAAATGTGGAAATAAAGAAACTCCCCTCCATGTATGATGTCTACGATCGCCGGTTGCCAAGGCCCTTATCAAGGCTATTAAATCCCTTAAATTTCTGGGAGTGGGTGCAGATAATTTCGAAAGGATTTCCCGAGCCTTTTACTTTCTCCCTGCGCACCTACTTACTCCTCCGAAGTCGCCTGGCGCGCGGGGATTTTGATTTGGTGCACGATAACCAATCCCTCGGATACGGTCTCCTGCTGTTACGCCGGTGGGTACCTGTAACCGCCACGGTTCACCATCCAATGCATATTGACAGGGCAGCATACATGAAACAGGCCAGGAGTATCAGGGAGAGAATTAAAATGAGACGCTTTTATGGTTTTATTACCATGCAGGATCGGGTTATCCGGCGCCTGGACGGACTGGTCACAGTTTCGCAAGCGGCGCGGGAGGCAAATGCTGAATCTTTTCGCATTCCGGAAGAAAAAATAAAAGTGATTTATAACGGCGTGGACACAAAAATCTTCCGCCCCTTAAATCGGCAGCGGGTAGCCAACAACCTTTTACTAGTCACCAATACCGAAGACCGCAAAAAGGGAGCGTTCTACCTTTTCAAGGCCATGTGTTTGCTGCCGCCGGAAGTAAAGTTAACCGTAGTGGATGATGTAAAAAAACGTAATTATGCCTATATACTGCGTGCAGAAATGGGGCTTGAAGATCGGGTCTCTTTTACCGGCCGCCTATCTACCGCAGATCTGGTGGAACAGTATAACATGGCCAGTATCGTAGTGGTTCCTTCAGTCTATGAAGGGTTTGGCCTGCCGGCTGCTGAAGCATCTGCCTGTACCGCCCCGGTCATCGCTTCCAGCGGGGGGGCCTTGCCCGAAGTAGTAGCCGACGGGGAATCAGGAATTTTGGTTCCGCCAATGGATCCGGAGGCTTTGGCCGCAGCTATCCTCACTCTCCTGGCGGATCCGGACTTGAGGGAACGAATGGGTAAAGCGGGGCGCGAAAGAGTCCAACGTTTATTTACCTGGGAGAAAGCAGCTGAAGAACATACTAATTATTTCCTGGAGGTTATTAATGATCACCGTCGACTTCGTTCAGCTGGGCATAAATGATGGGGATCTGATACTTGATGCGGGCTGTGGGGTGGGGAGGCACAGCTGGGATCTGGTCAAGAGTAATCACCGGGTTTTTTCTATCGATCTTGACGCGGAAGCGCTTGCCACAAATTATAAATTTTTGAAATACCTCGATGCTCTGGGGGAAATCAGGGGCACCTATTGTATCCTGCAGAGCAATGTTCAGGCGCTTCCGTTTGCGGATGCAACATTTGACCGGGTTATCTGCTCGGAAGTGCTCGAGCATGTCGACGATTATTTCGAGGCTACGGCCGAACTGGTTCGCGTGCTGAAGCCCGGCGGGACAATTGGCGTTTCTGTCCCCACCTGGATAACCGAGGTTTTCTACTGGAAGCTGGATAAAAATTACAGCCATCCGGGTGGTCATATCCGGATATTCCGGGCATACCAGGTTCGCGAGCTGCTGGAGGCCTTCGGGCTGACAATTTTAGGGAGCAACCGCCGCCACAGCCTGCATTCACCTTACTGGTTTTTACGGTGTCTTTTTGGTCTCGACCGGGAGAATGCTTTATTGACGCGTGCATACAACCGCTTTCTATGCTGGGTTGAAAATCACTCGTCTCCGCCTTTCAAGTTTCTTGAACGCCTGCTCGATCCGCTGTTCGGAAAAAGCCTGGTGTATTATGCCCTTAAAGCGGAAGATCGGGCAATGGACGCCGCGGGTGCCCGCGCAGCAGTAGAACATCGGCGCAAGAAGGAAAATAGCGGGCGAAAAGGTTAAAGCTATTCAGGATTAAGTTTGTCAGGGGCCGGGGGAGGCGGTTCAGTAAACCTCCATACCTGGGTACCCCAAAAAGAAGAGATGTACCCCAGATCTTTTCCTGCTGCAGCGATGGACGGACCAGGACTTTAAGGACACGGTAGTCGATACGAATCGTGTGATCTACAGGGGTATCCCAGACCATCATCTCTTCAGATTTACTTCTTCTCAACTCGGTGATATAGCGCCCCAGGCGGAAACCGGTACTATCAAAGTTGGCCGCACTGATTACCACCCAGCCGTCTGGTTTGGTAACCCGGGCCATTTCGCGGATGGCTGCCTGGGGATTGTAAAAATGATCGATTGCTCCTTTGCAGTAGACAACATCAAAAGTGTTGTCGGCAAAAGGCATATTTTCTCCGAAGGCACGAACCAGTTCCATTTTTAAACCCTTTTCCCCCAGTGTTTTTTTTGCCTCCTCGAGCATGAAGTCTGAAACCTCAACACCCACGCCTCTCATGCCCCGCTCCAGCAGTTGGATAGCGTCTACTGCGCGGCCGCATCCGACATCAAGGAATAGTCCTCCCGGCACATAAGCAGCGTTAAGCGTTTCGCTGGTCATCTTTTCACACAAAAACGCCAAGTCCGGGTAGATTATGGACGGAAAAACGTGGCTGTCGTTCCAATGCAGATCAATTTTATGTTCGGCAGTAACTGTATCAATTTCTTGCTGTTTTTTCATTGTTTCTCCTCGGGGAGTATTTTCGCATCTTCAATAAACATAATTGGTATATTGTCCTTCAAGGGATATAAGCGCCTGCATCGCGGGCAGAAAAAACCTTCATCCCCATGCTGTTCCAGAGAAACCTTGCACAGGGGACAGACCAGAATCGATAGCAGTTCATTGTCCATTCATCAGATCTCCTTTAATGCATATTTTGGTCTACTGCATCTTTTTATGCTGCCAGACAACAATCAATAACGGCCAGCAGCAAGGCTGCAAACATTACAGCTGCATAAATTCGACAATGATTACCCAAATCCTTTCAACTTTATTAAAGGTTTACTCGCACGCTTGAATCAAATAAATCAATCATCAATAAAAGTTGTCATTATTATGCTTTGTGCTATGATGGTTTACAGAGTAAGCTCTCGAGCCCCTGTCTCCCTGGGAAAGGTGGATTTTTTTGAAACAAACACTGGCCTGGTACCTGCCGCTGATCGTTGTACCTTTTTTTGTGACCCTAATCCTCACCCCTTTAACATGCTTGGTGTTCAGTTAATCGGGGCCGGTGCCTGCCTCGGTTTTATGGTTTTCAACTTTTACCCCGCCAGAGTGTACATGGGCGATACGGGAAGAATGCTGCTTGGTCTTATTCTGGCAACGGTTCATCTTTGTACCGTAAAATACCCTTTTTCAGCTCAGCTGGTTCTGGGCAGTGCCTTTATTTTTGCCTACCCGGCGCTTAAACGTGAAGCTCCGGAATGTGCATAAATAAAGCTCCCGGAGTTTCCGAGAGCATACTTTAAAGTAAAAGAGGTAAAGAAAATGTTCGGCTTGATCAATAAACTGTTAAAGATTTTGACCGCCAGAGAAAAGTTCCAATTGGCAATCCTACTCCTGGCGATTATCATAACCGCTTTCACGCAAACGCTTGGTGTTGCCTCCGTGCTGCCATTCATCACCCTGATCATGAGACCGAGCCTGGTTTATGAAAACCGCTGGCTGTATTGGATCTATCAAACCTTTAATTTCAGCAGTACTAATAGCTTTATTATTTTTGTCGGCATCGCCATATTTGTAATCATCGTATTATCAAATCTCATCTCGGCTTTTACCACCTGGCTCAACCTGCGTTTTATCTGGATGAACAACCACCGCT
>DATIKA010000030.1:0-5700 GCA_035478055.1 Candidatus Limnocylindrales bacterium
AACGCTCGATGTGATGGTTATCGCAGATAATGGGGCAAATGCGTCTGTTCTGGAGAGCGCAGGTATAAAAAGTGCAGGTATGCTGATTGCCGTAACCCAATCAGATGAGGTGAATATGATCGCCTGCATGCTGGCGAAACAATACCGGGTGTCTATTACTGTATGTCGTATCCGAAATAACGGTTTTGCTGATCAATCATCGGTTTTGACCCCTAAACAACTCGGTATTGACTTTGTAATTAATCCGGAACGGATTGCTGCGTTTGAAATATCGAAAATGCTTCATTTTCCTGATGCCAGTGAAGTGGAGTATTTTGGCCGGGGCAATGTAATGCTGTTAGGAGTGGTAGTTGGCAAGGAAACTGACATCACTGATCGTCCGTTGGCCGAGCTGCCATTAATCCCCGGGTGTATTATTGTCGGTATAAGTGATCCCAATGGGAAGTTTATTGTTCCCGGTGGTGAGGACGTTATTCGACCTGGTAATAAGATCTACTTGCTGGGCAGCACCCGTACCTTGAAAGATATCAGCTCACTCTTGCATCATGAAAAAACAAGACTCAACCAGGTGACAATTCTGGGTGGCGGAATGATCGGTATGCAGTTGGCCAAACTGCTGGAAGAAAGTAAGCGGTCTTTCACGGTTAAGTTAATTGAAAAAAATGAAGAACGCTGCGAGGAGTTATGTTGTCATCTTGACCGGACACTGATCCTGCAGGGAGATGCTACTGAGATTGCAATGTTGAGAGAAGAAGAAACCGATCAGGCAGATGCCATAATTGCCGTTACCGGAGATGATCGCAATAATATCGTTGTTGCTCTGTTGGCTCGTCAGTTTGGAATAAAAAAAATAATATGTGAAGTGATGAAGCCGCAATTTGTACCTGTTTACAGCGCTCTGGGAATTGACAGCGTAATCAATCCCCGTCTACTTGCGGTTTCCCAAATTATACGCTTAACCCTTCGGGAAGAAGTTGTCGCTTTTTCTATTCTCCAGGATGAGAATGCAGAGGTGTTTGAACTGGTGCTGCCGGGTTCAGCCAGGGTGGCGCATAAAAAGATTGTTGATGCAAAATTTCCCCGTGGCATGTTAATTGGTTCAATAGTGCGCCAGGACGAGGTCATTATTCCTAACGGAAATACTGTTTTACTGCCGGAGGATCACCTCGTTATTTTTGTTCTTACGGCAATCAGTGCCAAGCTCGATCGCTTTTTTGCACCGACCTAGGGTGTAGTTGAATCGAGAGTATATTCGCAGTGAATTATCCGATATTCGAAGAACGTTAATATGCCGGCCGAACAGCAAGCAATCTGGTAATGGCAAACCGGGGAGGTTTTTGGGTGCGGCGTTTTCACATTTTCCATCTGATCGGGGTTATGTTGTTATTTTTGGCATTGACGATGGTAATATCGGCGCTCTGGTCTGTCGGAGGAGCGGGAACGGACCGTCTGGCTTTTTTAAAAGCAATTTTAATTACTGCCGCAGCGGGTGGGTTTTTATATTGGTTTTTTTCGGGATCCCATCGCCGAGAGCTTAGCCTGGCAGAAAGCTTTACCCTGGTTACTTTGGCTTGGTTCGTAGCGGGTATTTTTGGGGCTTTGCCATACCATTTTTACGGTCTTTTCGGAGGCAACTTTGTAGATGCTTTTTTTGAATCTGTTTCTGGTTTTACTACGACCGGTGCTACGGTGATTGTTGATATTGAAAGTGTACCCCGCGGACTTTTGCTCTGGCGTAGTTTTACACAGTGGCTTGGTGGAATGGGAATAATTGTTCTTTTTCTTGCCATATTGCCGCGTTACGGATTTCGAAGTATGACCATGTTTAAAGCTGAACTGCCAGGACCTATTGCCGAACGTGTGGTGCCTCGTGTGGTGGAGACTGCTCGGCGCTTCTGGCTGATCTATGTCGCTTTTACTGTTTTGCAGATTTTACTGTTACTGTTAAGCGGGATCAGTTTTTTCGATGCATTGGCTCATTCCCTGACTACAATGCCAACCGGTGGTTTTTCCACCTATAATGCCAGTATTGCTGCTTTGGCGAACCCAATGGCTGAGATAGTAATTATCTTTTTTATGTTTTTTGCCGGCGTTAACTTTGTAATATATTTTCGCCTGCTCTGCGGCGATTTTAAAGTGCTTAAAAATTCCGAACTCAAGTTTTATACCGCTTTAATAATTGCCGCGACTGTCCTCGTAAGTGTTAATATAAGCCAATCTGATGGCGGCACTGTGCTGCAGACCTTGCGGCAGGGCGCTTTCCATGTGGTTTCCATAACCACCACTACAGGTTATACGACAGCAGATTTTGACAGTTGGCCCACTTTTTCACGTTTAATACTGCTTGTTCTGATGTTTATTGGTGCATGCGGTGGGTCAACCGGTGGGGCAATTAAGCAGGTGCGTTTGCTAATGATGATCAAATTTGCTTTCAGGGAATTGTACCGCACGATTCATCCTTCGGCGATTGTATCGGTTAAGCTGGGTGACCTGAGTATTGCGGAAGATGTTATGCGCGCGGTGATGGGCTTCGGTTTTCTTTATCTGTTTTTTACAACATTGGCAACACTTGCGTTGAGTGCAATGGGGCTTGATTTTGAAACAGCACTTTCAGCAGTGGCGTCGTCGTTTGGCAATGTTGGTCCGGGCATGGGATTGGTTGGTCCGCTGCATACCTATCAGGTTGTACCATCTGCAGGTAAAATGCTGCTTTCTGTGATGATGATTATTGGACGTCTCGAAATATATACAGTGCTGGTTCTTTTCCTTCCGGAATCAAGACGACTCTGGAAAAATGCATTCAAGGCGGACGGATAACGGTGGCACTTTATCAGGATATTCGAAAAAAAATTATTAAAGGAGAATTCTCACCGGCGTATCTTTTTTATGGTGAAGAAAAATACCTGCAGGAAGAGTTAATTGAACAGTTAACTAGCGTTTATTTAGGTGAAGAGTCCAGTTTTGGGCGCGAGAGGGTCGATAGTGCTTCTGCTACCCTTGGCGAAGCAATGTCAAGGCTTGAAGGGACTAACCTCTTTGCTGCCAGGAGATTATTGGTTGTGGATAACCCTTCTTATTTTGCACCACTACGGACAAAAGAAGCGATGAAGGGTCCTTCTGACGAACACGTGGAAGAGGAAAGAAACGAAGGCGTCGAACCTCAGGTAGAAATATTGAAAAATTTTATGGAGCAGGCGCACCCCGCTGCATGCCCGGAAAAAATAATAGTTTTTATGGTGCCCCAAGTTGATCGCCGCAAACGTATTTATAAACTTTTTGATCGAAAAGGAACGGCTGTCGAATGCAGCCCGCTTCAGGGTGAAGCACTGATCAACTGGATTCAGGACAGGGTGGCCCGGATGGGTAAGAAAATAGAGCGGGCTGCGTTGGAAAAGTTGCTCTTGGCCGGTGATCATAATTTGCATTATCTGGCTCGGGAGTTGGACAAGTACTGTACATACTTACATAATAATCAGGCTGTGATCACGGCAGAAGTAGTTGACTGTCTGTTTTCCGGTGATCTCAAAGGTAATGTTTTTAAACTAGCTGATGCTCTTGCCGAAAGGAAACTCGCTGAAGCAATAGAGCTGCTCGAATTGCTGTTAGGCAAACGAGAAAAACCTTTGCTGATATTCTTTATGCTGATACGTCATTACCGTTTGCTGCTTGAGGCGAGTTGCTTGTCTGAAGATGGTGTGCCCCTATCCGGCCTCGCGTCCATTCTTGGAGTGCCTCCTTTTGCAGCACGCAAGCTGCACCAACAGGCCGCTGTATATTCCCGAAGGACACTGGAGGATATAATTATTGTCCTGCAGAAAGCAGACTGGCAGATTAAAACCGGACGCATAGAGCCACCACAGGCGCTGGAACTTGCTTTTAGTGGCATACATCACTGTCAGAGCTTAAACTAAAAAGTGTTTTTTTTATGATCCCGGACGTGGAGGGTTTTTGTGAAGGGGGAAATGCAAATGGAAAAGAAGCCAATGGTTGATCGGGATAAAGTGTTGCAAGATATTTATCAACGCGGGTATGAATTGGAGCAACGCTACTACGGTTGTGCACAGTGCATCGTCGCTGCTGTGCAAGATTTTTTCCCGGTAAATAGTGCGCTTTTCAAAGCTGCCACATCTTTTTCCGGCGGTGTTGCTTCGACTATTGAGGGGCCTTGTGGCGCTTTCAGCGGTGGTGTCCTGGTATTGAGCTATTTTTTTGGCCGTTCTCGCGAAGAATATGCTGATATCAGCTTATTGCGCCGTCCGGGGCCGCTGGTGAGAGTTTATTGGGATAAATTTAAAACCAATTATGGTGGGGATACTTGTCGTCAGATTCAGATGCACATGTTTGGCAAAGCTTTCCATTTTCTGGATGGTGATGAATATCGTGATTATGAAGAGGCCGGTGGGCACAGTGAGAAATGTTCCGCGATAGTTGGTCAGGCCAGCGTGTGGCTGGCTGAATTGCTGTTGGATAACAATGTGCCTTGCCGAAGAAGGTAAGGCAATTACCGCAAATTTAGGCCGATCGGGAAATGGATAGATACAGGTTTCCTGTTCAGTCTGTCCGCTAAGCTGCTGCCAAGACTGTGCCACAGTTTTGGCAGAGACCACGATCCTGAAGAGTTCAACCGAAAACACTTGAATACACTTAACGAATGGTATGCCGGTTGAAGAGTTAAGTTGTAATGGCGAAGTAACCGATGCAGGCGGCGATGAAGGTTAAATCAGCTGCCACACATGCAGGCAGGTCTTCCCAACCGGTTTTTGCTCAAGACATGTTCGACCAAATAAGAGCCAGCTAATCGGCACGACTGGAAGAGTTGCAATGGGAATCTGTGATTATTGGGGTGGTTCGTCAGGAATACCTGATGATTGTTGTAAGTATTTACCTCGACTAAAACTGGGTAAAACTGCAAAGGGCAAAGTCAAGAAACAAAGACACTGGTTGGGTTGTATAGGATCGAGCAGTAAAAGTCGCCTGAAAATAAACCGGACCCTCTTTGCTGCCCGGGCAGAAACAGAAGGTCGGTTGATAGAAATACTATTTTTTTGATTGATCATGCCAAATTTAATTCACGTTCAGACAGGATCAGCCGGCAGCGCTTTGGTTGAACAGGCGGCTCAGACGCGATTTTTTGCGGGCAGCATTGTTTTTATGCACTATTCCCCGGGCAGCAGCTTTATCGATCTGGCGTACAGCAGCAAGCAACTTGATCCGTGCTTCTTCATTGTTTTTACCCTGCAGTGCTTCTTCAAACCGGCGAATAGAAGTTTTCAGCATACTTTTTATACGCCGGTTGCGGCTTTCACGTTTGATGTTTTGCCGGGCTCGTTTGGCAGCTGATTTAATATTGGGCAAATGAAAATACCTCCTTCCTTTCCATTGAACACTACGATACTACCATCAGCGATGACAAAAAGCAAGCCCTGAGGCGGCTTGATTTTTGTAAGAGTATTTGTATATTGACTGAACCGCCTCCAGGCAAGAAGGAGTAAAACGGTCTGCTAGCGAAATACAATAAGAAGTATGCATAGCCGATGCCAAGGGAGGTGCAGCGAGCTTGAAGGTGCTGGGTAGTTTGGCTATGAGAGAAGCCGACAGACGTACCATTATCGAAATTGGTTTACCTGGTGCTGTCTTGATGGAAACAGCCGGTCTCAGGGTAGCTGAGTTTATATTGGGTTGCCAACCCAGGCCGAAGCG
>DATIKA010000031.1:0-2357 GCA_035478055.1 Candidatus Limnocylindrales bacterium
ATATAGAAATAGTCGACGGCTGTACTCTGGATAAAATTACACAGCTGCAGGGGACGGTGTTAATCGCTCTGGCCGTAAGAATAGGCTCCATCAGATTAATCGATAATCTGCAGCTGGAATTATCATTATAACGATTTGCATCAGTTGTTCATTTTTCTCAAGAGAAAGATAGCTATCCGGCAGTAAGCAGTGGCTCTGTAGTGGTCTTGCCATGTGTGGCGAATACTTTTTAGCGCTGCCCGGTTGCGGTCAGGCAAAAACTGATGATGCTCTGTATCCCGGATTTCGGTATTCTACTTGAAGGTTTTCAAGAAATTCCTTACCCGGCTGATAATTTCGTCAGCAGTTCCTTTTTCCTCCACTAATCTCACAATTGCACTGCCTATGATTACTGCATCACCGTCTTTACCCAACGCAGTCAGTTGTTCCGGACCGGAAATGCCAAAGCCCAGAGCAAGAGGCAGAGGAGTCAGGGTCCGAACCTGGCTTAACAATTTCAGGCCTGTTTCAGGTAAGGCATCCCTGACGCCGGTAACTCCTGTAGCGGAGATGCAGTAGATAAACCCGCTAGCCAGTTTAACGGTGTTGGCAATCCGCTCCGGTGAACTGGTTGGAGAAAGAAAGTAAATGAAGTGGATACCTGTATTTGCAAGGGCCTGGCAGAGTATTGCGCTTTCTTCCAGCGGCAAGTCAGGTACTATCACTCCATCAATGCCACTTCGCGATGCCATATCTACAAACGTGGTCATACCGTAAGAATGAATAGGGTTATAGTAGGTCATTAACAGCAGGGGA
Organism: Candidatus Limnocylindrales bacterium; assembly: GCA_035478055.1. Taxonomy (GTDB): domain Bacteria; phylum Bacillota; class Dethiobacteria; order DTU022; family DTU022; genus DATIKA01. The sequence continues at coordinate 796 of DATIKA010000031.1, forward strand.
ATCTCTGTTTTGGGCCGTAACCCTTTCGCTAGTGCCAGGACATCGGCAAGGGTAACCCCTTTTTTTAAAGCTCGTTCTGCAGCAGCCTGGATTACCGGTCCGTCAGCAACAGGGTCTGAAAAGGGGACCCCGAGTTCTACCATATCAGCGCCGCAACGCGCCATTTCCATAACAAGCGCCGCTGAAACAGCCAGATCCGGGCTGCCCACGGTGAGGTAAGTGATGAGCCCTTTCTGCTTGGAAGCCCTTAACCGTTCAAATGTTTGATCGATTCTGTTCATATTCGAACCTCCTGCAGCGATTTTAAAACGGTATCCACATCTTTATCGCCGCGTCCGGACAGGCAAACCACAATGGTTTCTGATGCCGATGTGTCGGGAACAATTTTTTCAAGATAAGCCAGGGCGTGGGCGCTTTCAAGCGCGGGTATAATTCCTTCACACCCGGTGAGTGCAATAAAACCGTCCAAAGCTTCCTCGTCGGTAACGGCTGTATATTTGACCCGCCGGGTGTCCTTGAGGTAAGCATGCTCAGGGCCCACCCCGGGATAATCCAGCCCTGCCGAAATTGAATGGGCCGGGCATACCTGTCCGGCAGCGTCCTGTAAGAGATAACTGAGGCTGCCATGCAACACACCGGGTCGCCCGCCGGTCAGGGTTGCTGCATGTCTGCCGCTGGCAAGACCTTTTCCTGCTGCTTCCACACCGAACAGCTTTACACTTTCATCTTCAAGGAAAGCGTGGAAAAACCCAATAGCATTACTGCCTCCCCCGACACAGGCAATCATATAATCAGGGAGATGGCCGCTGTTTTTCAGGATCTGTTCTTTTGTTTCCCGGCCGATCACTGTCTGGAAATCCCGCACCATTGCTGGATAAGGGTGCGGCCCCACTACCGAGCCCAATATATAGTGGGTGTTTTCTACATTGGAAACCCAGTCGCGCAAAGCCTCGTTGGCAGCGTCCTTTAAGGTTTTACTACCCGAAGTAACCGGGATTACGCGAGCGCCAAGTAATTTCATGCGAAAAACATTCAACTGTTGGCGCTTTATGTCTTCCTCCCCCATGTAAATATCACATTCAATGCCGAACATGGTCGCCACGGTAGCTGTAGCCACGCCATGTTGGCCGGCCCCGGTTTCGGCAATAACCCGCTTTTTACCCATCCGTCTTGCCAGCAACACCTGGCCAAGAGTATTGTTAATTTTGTGAGACCCGGTATGGTTTAAATCTTCTCGTTTCAGGTATATCCGGGCACCCCCGAGCTTTTTTGTCAAACGTTCGGCAAAATAGAGCGGAGTAGGTCTGCCGCAATAATACTGCAGGTAATAATTGAGTTCTTTCTGGAATTTCGGGTCAGCTTTGCTGCCGTTATATTCCCCTTCCAGTTCAAGCAGGGCAGTCATCAATGTTTCGGGGACAAAACGCCCGCCAAAATCTCCAAAATACCCTCTTCCATCAGGTAAGCTCACTTTGTTCGCACCTCCGCACAGTGTCAATAAATTGTTTGATCAGAAAATGGTCTTTCCGGCCGCCGTTTTCAACGCCCGAGCTTGTATCCAC
>DATIKA010000032.1:0-5088 GCA_035478055.1 Candidatus Limnocylindrales bacterium
TGCCAAGCCGATTGACATCGTTGTTATAAACGGAGCCGAATGTGAGCCTTACCTGACGGCAGACCACCGAGTTATGATCGAAAAACCCGAAGAAATTGTTTTTGGACTGAAAGTAATGATGAAGGCGTTGGGTGCTGAAGTTGGCGTCATTGGTGTCGAAGATAATAAACCTGATGCAATCAAGGCTATGGAGCATGCGGTGTCTGAAGAGGCAAATATCAGGGTGGCGTCTCTGCATACCAAGTATCCGCAAGGCGCTGAAAAAATGTTGATTTATGTCATTACCGGGCGCAAGGTTCCTGCGGGCGGTTTGCCGCTTGATGTTGGGGTAGTAAACCACAATGTCGGAACAGCCGTGGCTGTGACTAAGGCCATTCGGGAAGGGAAACCCCTCATCGAGCGGGTGCTGACTGTTACCGGTTCGGGAGTTAACCGGCCGGCCAACTTGCTGGTCAGAGTGGGCACGCTGGTCGGTGATATTCTCGATGCATGTGGAGGGCTCAAAGATACTACACGTAAGTTAATTATTGGTGGACCAATGATGGGGTTGGCGCAGCCCAGTCAAGATGTGCCGGTGATCAAAGGAACTTCCGGAATTCTTGCATTAACAGAGCATGATGTTGGTATTGACGAGAGCAGCCCCTGTATCGGGTGTGCCCGGTGTGTCAGTGTATGCCCGGTACAGTTGCTCCCGACCTCGATTGCCAAGGTAGCGGAACACGGTCTTTACAGCCGGGCGGAAAAAATGCATGCTGCTGATTGTTTTGAGTGCGGATGTTGCTCTTTTGTTTGCCCATCGAAGATTCCCTTGACCCAATGGATCAGAATTGCCAAAGCTGAAGTAATGAAAATGCAGAAAAAGTAAAGCGGTTGCCATGATGAAGGGAAGTGGTTGAAATGCATCATAAATTAATTGTATCGTCTTCACCGCATTTGCGCTCGGATGTTTCTGTGCAAAGTACAATGATCGATGTGCTGATTGCATTATTCCCGGCAGCCCTGATGGCGGTGCTGCTGTTTGGCTATCAGGCGCTGCTGACCATGGTGATCTCGGTTGTTTCGGCGATGTTGGCTGAAGCTCTGTGGTTACGTAAGCGAGATCTTTTCAGCGATGGCAGTGCTGCAGTCACAGGCTTGCTTTTTGCGTTGACGCTTCCACCGTCGCCGCCCTGGTGGCTGGTAGTTGTCGGCGCAGCCTGTGCGATTATTATTGGTAAACAGGTATTCGGTGGTATCGGTTACAATATATTTAATCCCGCCCTGGTTGGCCGTGCAATTGTCGTTGTTTCCTGGGGCACACATATGGCAGGGCGTATTTGGCCTGTGCCGAGCCCATTTGCTTTTGGCGCAGACATTTCTGCCGTGACTACTGCGACTCCGTTGGAGGGGCAGGAACATGCACTTGCAGTTACCCTTCAGCAAATGTTTATTGGCGATATTGCTGGCAGCCTGGGGGAAACTTCAGCCTTGGCTTTGCTTATCGGGGGACTATGGCTGTTTTATAAGGGCCATATTGACTGGCGCATTCCCGGTGGTTTTATCGGTACAGTGTTTATTATGGGTACTGTTTTCGGGGAAGGATTCTATGGCAATAGTCTTCTGACCGGACTTTTCCATGTTTTGGCGGGCGGTGCCCTGCTGGGGGCAATTTTTATGGCTACAGATATGGTTACTTCACCGATTACAGCTAAGGGCAAGCTTATCTTTGGGATTGGTTGCGGTCTGATTACGATGCTGATCAGGGTGTGGGGCGCCTTGCCTGAAGGAGTTACTTTTGCGATATTGATTATGAATGCGGTGACACCGATCATTGATAACTTTACGATACCAAATCAATTCGGGGGGGTGAAGAAAATTGCGTGATATGCTGCGTTTATCCTTAGTCATGGCTGTAATCGGCATTATTTCTGCAGCATCGCTTTCGGGTGCGTACAATTTAACAGCCCCAATCATTGCTGAGCGTCAGGAAAGAGAATATCGGCAGGCCCTTGAAGGTTTTTTCCCTGCTGTTGCAGAATACGAAACACAACGGATTGAAGATGATTACTTCGATCTTATTTACGATAGCAACAACAATTTACTTGGTTTTATGGCTGTTGTGCAGCAGCAAGGCTACGGTGGTTTGATCACTTTTAACCTGGCTGCGGACGCTGAAGGTTCAGTGATTGGCATTCGGGTTATTTCTCACACTGAAACTCCGGGGGTGGGCGATGTGATCACGACGCAGCCCTTTTTGGAGCAGTTCCATGGCAAGAGCTATGCGGATCGGATTGAAGCCGGAGTTGATATCGATACTGTCAGCAGTGCCACCGTAAGCACCAGCGCTATGATTGCCGCTGTGCATAGAGCAGTTAATGTGATTGCTGAAAACTTTTTGGGAATGGCTGAAGAAGCTCTCGACATTACTGCAGTCCTTGACGGTGTCTACCAGGGAAGCGCTTCGGGAACTATGGGCGATTTGGTGGTAGAGGTGGAAGTTTTAACCGGTAAGATTGTACGGATTGATGTTTTGCAGCAATATGAAACTCCAACTTTTTTTGTTGAAACGTACCCTTTAATTCCAAATCGTATTATCGAAGAACAACGGTTGGATATTGATACGAGGACCGGAGCGACGTTGAGCGCTGAAAGGTTAATTAACGCGATAAGGGATGCTTTGACAAAACCACCAGTTGTAAACTGAAGCAGAGGTGATGACGGGATTGAAGACGAATAATGTTTACTTGCAGGATATTTCCAGGGGTATCATCCAGGAGAACCCCGTATTCCGGCTTGTGTTGGGTATGTGTCCGGTTTTGGCTGTTACTACGTTTTTGGTAAATGGTATCGGGATGGGTATTGCGGCAACGGTGGTGCTTATCGCTTCTAACGTGGTCATCGCATCAATACGTAATTTTATCCCCGATAAGGTGCGTATTCCTTGTTTTATTGTAGTCATTGCCACCTTTGTTACCATGATTGATATGACTTTACATGCTTTTCAACCGGTTCTTTATGAGGCTCTTGGCGTTTTTGTACCGCTAATCGTGGTTAACTGTATTATTTTGGGGCGGGCTGAAGCATTTGCCAGTAAGAAACCGGTGTTGCGTTCCCTTTTTGACGGCGTTGGCATTGGCGTTGGGTTTACCATTGCCCTGGGCATTCTTTCCCTGGTCAGGGAAGTGATCGGGCAGGGTACTCTTTTCGGTCCGGACCCGGATAGTGCAATCAGGCTTTTTGGGGCTAATTATGAGCCGATGCTTTTATTCGCACAGCCTGCCGGCGCTTTTTTCGCCCTGGGGTTCTTGTTGGCCGCTACCAATATCATTTTTAAGCGGTTCAAGATTGAATAAACTCTGCGGATCTCGCGCCAGAGAACAAAAATAACACTGACCGGTGTGGGAGGTTGCTATGGAAAGATTGCTATCGATAATCTTTATCTTTGTCCTTGTGGATAACTTCGTTTTGCAGCGTTTTTTCGGGATTTGCCCCTTCCTTGGTGTGTCCCGGAAGATGGAAACGGCGGTTGGGATGAGCATGGCGGTGGTTTTTGTTTTGACACTGGCTACCCTGGCCACCTGGATGCTTTACACTTTTGTTCTTGTTCCCTTAAATCTGGAATATTTACAAATTGTGGCATTTATTTTGGTGATTGCCTCGCTGGTCCAGTTTGTGGAAACAATACTGCGCAAAATCAGCCCGACTCTCTACCAGGGGCTCGGCATTTATTTACCCCTGATCACTACTAATTGTGCGGTGATGGCGGTAGCTTTGCTGGCTGTTCGCGAGGAATATACCTTGCTGGAAGCAGTTGTATTCGGCATAGCGGCTTCACTCGGGTTTTCATTGGCGTTGATTATCATGTCCGGAATCCGGGAGCGTCTTGAGCTGGCTGATATACCAAAGCCTTTGCAGGGAACTGCTGTGACTTTGATTACTGCGGGCATACTGTCTCTTGCCTTTCTCGGTTTCAGGGGAATGCTCACGATGTAGTGGTTTATAGCGTTTTTTTGTTTTGAAATATATGCCTGCGGGGTGAAATGAGTCATGCAAATAGTTTACCCGGTTGCTGTTCTGGGTTTGATCAGTTTAGGGTTCGGCGCGCTATTGGCTTTGGTAGCGAAGTTTTTTGCGGTAGCAACAGATCCAAGGGTAGAGGTTGTACGGGAGGTTCTGCCTGGCGTGAACTGTGGCGCCTGCGGTTATCCCGGATGTACGAACTTTGCTGAAGCCGTAGTGCACGAAGAGACGGAGTTAAACGGATGTATACCTGGTGGCACAGAAACCGCGAAGGCTGTTGCTGAGGTGTTGGGCCGGGAAGCGGTTGCGATGGTACCGCTTATCGCGACGCTTTTCTGTATCGGCGATCAGACCAAAGCAGCGGATCTTTTCATTTACATGGGTGTTGAAGATTGTGCCGTGGCCATGCAATTTAACGGAGGGCATAAAGCCTGCAACTATGGTTGTCTGGGTCTGGGTAACTGCGTTCGTATTTGCCCGTTTGATGCAATAAAAATGGGTATTCATGGATTGCCGATCATTGATCCGGATACATGCATGGGTTGTGGCCTATGTGCTAAAATATGCCCGCGTAATTTGATCAGGATATTGCTCAAAAGCGGTTCAGGTCACCTGGCACTTTGCAGTTCTCACGACCGAGGCAAGGCAGTGTCCAATGCCTGTGAAGTGGGCTGCATCGCGTGCAAGGCCTGTATTAAAGCTTGTCCTCAGGAAGCTATTGTGATGGAGGATAACCTCGCTGTGATTGATCTGGAAAAATGCAATGACTGCGATGAATGCGTGCCAAAATGCAAGCCGGGCACCATTCACCGACGTTCTGTAGTTCTTCAGATGGTGTAGAAGGTAAGCTGCCGTTTCTGTAGGCCCTTTGAGCCTGGGAAATTAGGAAGGTTGTCTATAAGAGCAACCTTCACATAAAATATGGTGAGGGCGCTGTCATATTCAGACAAGGTTGCTCTGCAAAGCATATAATTGATAGAATTAAAGAGTCAGTCAGTTCGCGCAAAAGGCAGCGCTGAATTTTTGGAATTAAATCTAAAACGGACCTGGTGGATGGTAAAGTGAAAATAAAGTGGTTGAACGAAATAG
>DATIKA010000033.1:0-3465 GCA_035478055.1 Candidatus Limnocylindrales bacterium
AGAGATTCACCCATGGCCAGGGCACGGCCTCCCCCCTCTTTGGTTCCGGTAAAACCGTGACAGGCCACAACAATCGGGCTGCGTTCACCTTGCCTTCCACTCTCTCCACCAAGCGCACCTCCTCCAGCGACCCGGCCATCCTCAGCCGCTTCCAGAAACAGGGCAGCCAACCGACAGCCATTACTGTTGAAGACAGTCAGCCGCTTCCAGAATGAATCCATGGCGATTCCACCTCGAACTTTCTATTCCCTGTCCCAATAGCGTCTATTCCGCCAGCGCACGTAAGTAATCTGACCGCAAATCCACGACATCCCCAACTTCCAACCCCAATTCAAAAGAAAGACCACCGCGCAGTTCAATGGCAAACTGCACCGGAGCATTACTCGCGTAGGTTGGAAGATCTTCATCGGGAGTATCCGGCAAGGGCGGCTGCATCGCGTGAATGGCAGTAATAGTACCGTTTCTCTTGATAAATATTACATCAATCGGAACAAGGCAATTTTTCATCCAAAAACTGATTGGCCGCGGGAAAAGTTCTCTGTCCGGGAACACGAACAGCATCCCTCCGTCTTCAGCAATATATTCACGCCACATTAACCCTTCTTCCCTTTCAGTTCGCGTAAGCGCCAGCTCTAGCTTGAACTCCCGTCCTCCCAAAATAACAACCTCATAGTGTGGTCGGCCGTCAGCTTCGAGCCCCTCCGGTGAACCATTGGCAGGGGTGGCAACCTGGCAGCCTGCCATAGTGAACAAGAACATCAAAGCGCTCAATAGAATGAACAAGCGGCAAAATTGTTTGTCATCACCATTTTTGGGCATACCCGGTTCCTCCACTTCCGATGCTCTTCAAAAAACACTCATCAACCATTATTCCTGCTATAATAGAAACCATACAAACGCTTGCATCCAACACTAAAACAGCTGCCATTGTAACAATTAAAATGACACGCATTGGATAAAAATAACATTCTGGAGGCTCTCGATTGAATATGAAAAAATATTTTACCACCGGATTGCTGACCATGATGCCCCTTGCTGTTACCGCTTACGTTTTTTACCTGGTATTCAGCTTCCTCGACAACCTGGTGGGCAGCATCATTACCGCTATTTTTGGTTACCGGCTGCCTGGGGTTGGGTTCATTGCCTTTATACTGCTAATATTCCTGATCGGATTTTTCGCCTCTAATATTATCGGCAAAAGACTGCTCGACTACGGCGATTCTTTTTTACAAAAGGTGCCACTTGCCAGGGGCATTTACACCAGTGCCAAACAAATTGTCGATGCTTTCACTCTTCAGGGAAAAAACACCTTTCAACAAGTGGTTTTATTGGAATACCCTCGCAAGGGTCTCTTCGTGATCGGCTTTGTCACAGGCAGTTCAGAAGGTGAAATACAAGATAAAACCAAGGAAACAACCCTCAACATTTTCGTACCCACCACACCGAACCCTACTTCCGGAATGCTTGTCCTGGCTCCCATTAACGAGGTAATCAAACTGGATATGACTGTAGAAGATGGGATGAAAGTTATCGTCTCCGGCGGTCTGTTTTCGCCACCCAACCGGAAAATTTCTCCCCCCCAGGCGCAGGCGCTCTAGTTACGATCGGTGGCGACTGTTTCTTCTTTAGCCCAGCCGAGGGAGCGTTCCACCGCCCTGCGCCAACCCCTGCACAGAGATTTTCTGGCCTCTTCATTCATTTGCGGCGTAAAAAACGCACTTTGTTTCCAGCAAGCAGACAGCTCTTCCTTGCTTTTCCAATAACCGACAGCCAGGCCGGCCAGATAAGCTGCTCCAAGTGCAGTTGTATCGGCAGTAGCAGCACGACGTACCGGCAAACCCGTAATATCGGCTTGAAACTGGAGTAGCAAATCCATAACACTGGCCCCACCATCAACCCGCAATTCGACCAACGGCAACCCCGATTCCTGGCGCATAATCTCCATGACATCACGGGTCTGGTAGGCCATCGCTTCAACAACGGCCCGTGCCAGATGGGCACCACTCGTGCCACCGGTAATACCAATCAACAATCCACGGGCATAAGGATCCCAGTAAGGCGCACCAAGGCCAGCAAATGCCGGCACCAGGTATACCCCTTCGTTACTGCTAACCTGCGCCGCCAGCGCTTCTATTTCCGCAGATTTATTGATCAATTTGAGCCCGTCCCGCAACCACTGCACTGCTGCACCAGTAATAACAATACTCCCCTCAAGGGCATACTCGACCTTGCCGTCAACTCCCCAGGCGACGGTGGTAAGTAAGCCACTTTTCGAAGCAACGGCTTTCTCCCCCGTATTCATGAGCAAAAAGCTACCGGTACCATATGTATTCTTGGTCATACCCGGGCTGTAACAGGCCTGACCGAACAGGGCCGCCTGCTGGTCGCCCGCGATGCCGCCAATCGGAATGCGCGATCGGAAAAAACCTTCCGGATCGGTTTCGCCAAAGAGACAACTGCTGGGCAACACCTGTGGTAGTATTTCAGCAGGAACACCAAACAAATCCAGAAGTTCCGAATCCCAGGCCAGAGTATGGATATTAAAAAGCAGGGTGCGCGATGCATTGGTATAGTCTGTGGAAAAAACCTTGCCTCCGGTGAGTCGATAGAGAAGGAAACTATCCATGGTCCCGCAGGCCAGATCACCTTCATCTGCTGCCTTCCTGACGGCTGGTATATTTTCAAGGGCCCACCGCAGCTTGGTGCCGGAAAAGTATGGATCAAGCAATAGCCCGGTTTTATGGCGCACCAAATCCTCCAAACCTGCTTCTTTCATCTGCTGACACATTGCAGCCGTTCGGCGGCACTGCCAGACAATCGCTTTGCTGATCGTTTTACCAGTTTTGCGGCTCCAAAAAACAATAGTTTCCCGCTGGTTAGTGATACCGATCGCAGCGATGGCATCGGAAGAAACAGCGGCTAGCCTCTGCGTTTCTTCAACGGCCTGAACAACATTGTTCCAGATCTCTTCCGGGTCATGTTCAACCCAACCCGGTTGCGGATAATACTGTCTGTGCTCCCGGTTGACCCAGGATCGGGAGATACACTGTTGATTCCAAAGAATAGCGGTGGTTCCAGTGGTACCCTGATCAACCGATAGGATATACCTGTCGATCTTCTTCGCCCCCCTACAAATTTACTTAGCGTCCAATATGCCTGATCATATCATTGCTGCCCGGTGCGCTCAGTCCCAGAATAATGTGCCTCTGATCTGACTGCGTCACAAGCAGCAGCTAGACCGCAGAAAAAATGAGGATATCATCAACGACTTTTTGTTCCACCGCCGACTCCTCTTCCAGGTAGCGCAAATGAGCCAGCGCTTCTCCCGAAGCGAACCATTTTTGCATGATCGGAAAAGCTTCCCAATTTTCGGCAACCAGATCCCACACCATGTGCGAAGCGACATAAAAGGCGCTGCCCGGGCCCTTTTTGCGCAGTATCTCCAGAACTTCATCGAAACGGCGA
>DATIKA010000034.1:0-13038 GCA_035478055.1 Candidatus Limnocylindrales bacterium
GGGGGTGGGGGTGGAGGTGGGGGCTGGTTGCGGAAATTATACCGCGCGGCCGGATCATACGCTGCACCAGGAAGGATTACGATGTGTTCGCCACCTGCCGGATAGACCTGATTCCAGCCGGGCTGAAGCACTTCCGTGACCCGGTAGCGACCGGCCGGAAGACCGCTAAAGCCATAGCTGCCATCCTGAACGGTGGTGGTATTGCCATGCACCGCCCAGGGGGCACCGGCGTGATCCTGCCTCTCCAGATTGATACGCCAACCTGCAAGGCCCTGAGTTGTTCCGTCCAGGTACTTGAAGCCGCGGATTTCAAAGGTATCATCTGGCGGTATGTCGCCACATATAGTATAGAAAATCAGCCTGGTAGTGAGTGTGGAACCCTGATAATCGTTTCCGGTTTCAGGTCCGGGCAGGGTGATTTTGAAGTCAAGCCTGATCCTTTCTCCTTCGTGCATTAAGCCGTCATCAAGGAATTCGGTAATATCCACTACATCATTAATTGTCGGGCTGTCACCGAAAAAACCCCACTCACTCATCTGACCAGCAAACAAAACTTCGTTGCCGATGCTGACAACCATATGCAGCCGTTCAAAAAGGCTGCCCAAATGACCAGGCTTCGGGCTGCCGCTAACCCATGCCCAGTTTAAAAAAAGCCGGGCCGGTAATGAACCGATCTTGGTTACAGTGACGCTTTCCTCGACGCTGTCACCTGGATTCATGTTGCTCAGAGAGAAGAGCAACTCATCCGGATCAACCTCAACCTGGCACGGATTGTTATTGTTTTGTCTCTGTGCCCAGGTATAGTACGGCTCAAGCATCAACACCAGGCTGAACAGCACCAGCAAAGCACCCAGCAGCATAATTTTCAGGCTGTATCTTTGTATCTTCATCGTCAGCACCACTCTTTTTGTCCAGAGATCGTAATAAATTAATAGATGAGTCACTTGTTGTCGGTTTTGGCAATTCGGGGGGGGCAGACCGCATCACCCTGCCTCCCTCATGCCTCGCGAATGAATTAGTTGATAATTCTGCACTTACAACGAAAGTATGCGGTGAGCGGTGCCATGGGGACGGTTCGAGCGTCCCCGCAGCGTATCGCGAAAAGCCGCAGGGAAGGCAATGGAACCGTCCCCGTGGGGGAAGCGATGTGGCACATTAGTCAAACTTTCGCTGCAGTGTTAATTACCTGTTTACGGTTATGGCGTTACCGGGGGAGTGCCAAAAACATCGGTCTCCCACTGATGGTAGGGCGCAAAGTTCGATGCCTGAACCGCCTCGAAAACTGTTTCCATCTTAAACACCTTGCCCTGATACTCATTGTCCATTTCCTCTCCGGCAAAACAAACTCTGATCATAATTGTTACATCGTCTCCGGGCAGAATAACCCCAGCCCCATGAGTAGGAGTGCTGGCAGTGTAGTACCAATAGTCACCATCTTGCTCCCAACCGGGAGCATCAACGGTTATCGTTACAACAAACGGTTCATCGGGAACCGGATGCGCCCATGGGTCCCCGTCCTCATCATACCAACCTCCCGTTATTAATGCTGCTGCCTCGGTTCTGATGACCATGCGCTTGGTGCCATCATTCGTAATCGTAAACACCTTTTCGAAGCAGTCTCCGGGGTTTACATTATATACAAATTCTGCCGGAGTCACGCTTGTCTCATCAGCTGAAATTAAAACCGTTCCTGCAGTAAAAGTATTCACGATCTCGTCAGTTTCGGCCGTAAACCACGCCATGGTTGCGCCAAGCGAAAGGGCTAAAACCACCACAATTACCAGCATACTGTATAAAATATTTTTCTTCATCTTCTTCTTCCTCCGTTTTGTTTTTATTTCCGGCGGCCAGGCTGCCTTGCAAAATGAAGGCCCTGTGGCTTTGCGTCCCCGCCTTACGGCAGGTTTGCCTTTTTCGGTTGCTGAACCTGGTAAAATATTAATCCATTTTCTTTGTGATTTTTCAGCCTTCTGCGGCTGAACTTTCACCCCCCTGAAGCAATTGACAACTAATCACCGTAACAAGACTGACAGCACTTTATCATCTAAGGAAAAGGATGGCCAGGCCAAACAATGTCAATGGCGTTATGCGAAGCTTGCACTGCCTCTGCTTCAAGCCAAACCCGCAGGGTAACAGGGGGTGTGACTACGCAAAAAGTGAAACAAACAGCAAGTTTTGTTACGCCGGTAGCCGTGCCTACCACGGTCGGACCAGCAGCGTCACCAAAATACCACCAGCCTGCATCTTCAACCCAGCCGGGCGTATTTGAGCAGAGAGATATGTCAACACCGCCGTATAAACTCTCAATCGAAACATTGGGCGCGGCAGCGTTTTGATTTGGGTAGACATCTGGTGTATCAAATGTATAAGACTCTCCAGGTGGGTCCACTGTACGCTCCCACCCTAACTGACCAGGTGTATGATCCGTTGGTGGCGTTAAACCGGCATAGATGTGAATCTTTTCCATACTCTGACCATCATAGGCCTGGAAACGGAAGTACAGTGCGGTGCCATCGTCCCACATAAATGCTGTGCCAACCGGAGTAAAGTTACTACCGGCTAGAATACCCAATTCCAATCGTTGCCCGGGCGAATCGGCGTCGTACACGCCTAAAGGATACTTAAAATATTGGTTCCAGGCTGAGCCTCCAGGTATCGGTAAAAACTCTGATCCAGGCACGCCAACCCAGGCAGTCTCATCGTTCACTTCAAGATGGATGGCAATAAAAATTTCCCTACTTACTATTGCCCCAGGTTTTACCCGAACATAAGCCTTTTTGCTGCCGGTATAATCAAATGTCCAGCCAACGGTTTGGCATTCTCCGTCTCCTTGAACGTACACTGTATACACTGCCGCGGATGGACTGATATCATCAACAGGGGCAGTCAGCTTTACCGTCCCCGCGGTAAACTCATTTACAATGGCTGCGGATGAGCGGGTAAACCAGGCGTAAGTAGCACCACCGACAGCTACACTCATTAACAGCAGCAGCATGACTGAGGCAGCGAGATTAAGCTTAAGGTTAATTCCTGGCAGGTATATTGCCTTTTTCTTCATTTTCAGACCCTCTTTTCCAGAGTAAAAGTCACATCACCGCTATATCAGCCGGCTGTCTGCACGTTAACCCTCAATGACTGCTTCCGGCGAACGTTTAACAACGGCTTCCGCCAAAGCCTTCACCAATAAGAAAGGCACAACATCAGAACCTAAAGGAATTTTGTTCTTCATTTACTGCAGCTCTGCCATTGCTATAAAGTTGTAATCTACCAACAACAGATACATCTTTTTCCCCTAAGGACTGATGACGATTGTAAGATCTCTAGATCTACTGGCGGCTGTAAAGTACGAGATCACTGTGGGTGGTTTGACCAGGTAAGCTGTAAAAGCAGACACTACCACCACTGCCAACAGTAACCTGACAGCCATATTGAAAATCCTGGCGGCATGCCCAATGATAGCCTTCGGCGAACTGCTATGGTTTGATCTGTTCATAAGAGCCATTTCAACTCCCTTTTTCGCTTATTGGAAAAATCTATCTTCAGGATACGCTTTCCCTGTTTTCCCACACGGATAATTGAGCCTGTTTTTCGCCGTCCTTACCCGAAGACAAACACTTTGCATCGTTGATCAACAAGCCCAGCTCGAGCACGCTCCGGAATATTCGGGTTTTTCTGCCGCCCATCCAATGGATCGTACCTTGCCAGCTGGAATTGCGTCGAAACTGAACCCGAATGAAAAAAACTAAATCTTCACCGCTGGCTTTCCTGCTATCGGAACGAGGATCCACTTTTTCCCTCCTAATCGCTAACACTGCAACGGGAGCCCGCTTAACATACTGCTTCGCTAATTTTTCCTGCAGTCCGAGTTGATTATATTAAAATGTTGTTACAAGTTTGTTGCAAATCAAATTTGTCTGTCGCCAGTACAGAGGAGTGCCTTTTAGTGTAGGTTCTGTTTCTTTTGGTTAAAGGCATCATTTGTGGATTGCCGGGAGTTAAGGAAAACAACACGGTTTGTAGTGTCTGGGGTTAGAGTGGGCTACTGCCCCTAGCCAAAATGAGAATCATCTTCCAAGGGCATCAGTGTTTCAACTTTTTTATGTAAAACCAAACCTTCAAGGGAGTGCGCCAGAAGATAAGCTTTTTCAATACGGGTCATCACTCTGGCAGCCTGTTCCCGGTTTAATCCCGGCAGCAAAAACAGAAATTGCGCTTCGTTCCAGCGGGTGGCCAGATCTCCTTTGCGCAATGTGTTCGAAATAATGTCCTGCATCCGGCGCATGACAGCTTGCAAAGTTTTCGTCTCGGGCACGGAGTAATCGGGAGCAGAAACAGTCAGCAGGCAAAGCAAGACTAACTGGCTGCTTCTTTCACTCTTCAAACGTTCAAGTTTGTAAAAGTATTTAAACAGGTCGCAATCACAAAAGTAGACGCCTCTTGTCGATTCCCGGCTTTTTAAGCCCTCTTGAATGGTCGTCAGATCAAGCTCAAAACCGCCTTTTTGCGCTCCGACAAGCCGGTACAAATTTTTCATCTCATCTGAAGGCTTAACCCCCATTTCCCGGTAAAACCGGGAGGTAACGTTATTATAATGGGCCCGGGCGCGGTCTGTCTGATTTTCTTTCAACAAGGCTTCAATCATTTGAATATGAATTTTTTCTTCAAAGTAGTTGGTGACAGCGGCTCGTTCGCATAATTCTATGATATCAGCATAGGCATGTTTGCTTTTTAGCAATTCTATCAAAGTAAGCACACAGTGAAGATAAATGTCGCGGTAATAGCTGCGCAGCGGCTCAACCCACTCGTTAAACGAGAGTTCCGGAAGGTAATCGCCCTGGTAATGGGCAATCGCTTTCCGATAAAGATCCATTGCTGCCGACGCATCGGCATTTACGCCGGCCAATGTTTTCGCCTCGTTGGCAAGCGCCTCAAACTGAATCACATCAATCCAGCACGGCGCCCGGTCTTCCCAGCGATAACAGCCCTGCGTAAAGATAATGTTCTCGGATAGAGATTGTGCAGATCCTGTTACCAGGTTCAGGGCATGCCTTAAACGGAATGTCTGCGCGCGCATAGCCGTATTAGGATCACGGTAGTCTTTATCCGGGCGTAAATATTCAAGAATAGTTTCGGGTAAAAATGATTGGTTGCGGTGCGAAAGTAAATATTTGAATAATTCCCACATTTTACTGGAGCGGCTTGAGTTTTCCGAAATAATCAGTTCCCCCTGCGTAATAGAAAACTTGCCAAGGGTATAGATGCGAATATCCTGCTTTTGAAACACTACATCCGTTTTTCCCATAACCGCCCCCCCGTCTAACCTTCTATTTATCTTTTTATGGGAATATTGTATTTTAGTTCAATATAAAAAGCAATGTTTTTTCCGTTATTTGGAACGATTAGTCATAAAAATTATATGTTTTGTAAACAATCAATACATTCCTCCTACAAGATGTTCAGATCTTCTTGCATGCCATTTTACCTTGCCATTAAAAGAATTTTTATTCTTACCGGAGCCTTTGCTCGGCTATCTGGACATTCCGATTGTGTTCGGCGAGAGTGCGGGAAAAGTAATGTTCACCGCTGCTGTCATATTTATAATTAAAATAGAAATAGTCTGTGTCCTCCGGGTAGAGGACGGCTACAATAGACGCTTCGCCTGGCGCTGCGATCGGTCCTGGCGGCAGTCCGGCATGAAGGTAGGTGTTGTACGGGGAGGGAATTTGCAAATCCCGATAAAAGAGAAATTCTCTTGTTTCTCCCAAAATATACTGGATTGTGGCACATGATTCCAGGCGCTGGCCTACATCCAGACGGTTCAAAAAAACACCGGCAATACGGCTTCGCTCATGAGCAACCCGGCCTTCTCTTTCGACAATTGAGGCCAGGGTTAAAACCTCGTGCATACTTGAGCCGATTTCCGTAATACGCTGCCTGTGTTCTTCATCAATAACCTGCGCCAGCCGATGCAGCATCAGAGTAATGATCGCTTCTTCACCGGCATCTGTAAAAACTTCATAGGTATCAGGGAAAAGATAGCCTTCGAGAAGGTAGTAAATATCAGGGTTGTTTACTTCCTGCAGAAAAGGGAATTGCTGCATAATGGCCTCGGAAGGCTGCCGGGCAAGGTGCAAAAAGTTTTCCCGATCGACCAGGCCGGCATCGGCCAGACGCTGAGCTATTTGTTCAACCGTAAACCCTTCGGGGATAGTAAACCAGCTTGTAACCGCATGGACATCGCCTGACCTGATGATGTCTGCGATCCGGCCGAGGCTCATAGATGGACTGAGGCGATATGTCCCGGCAACAAGACTCTGGCCCAGGTCACGGCGCTGCACATAGAACCGAAAGACGCGTTCGTTTTGGATCAGCCCTCCGGAGCGGAGGATGGTGGCGATAGCCGCTGTGTTCGCTCCTGAAGGTATTTCCACAATACGGTAGTCATCTGTAGCGGCAGGGTCTACCGGTTCAAGCAGGTTGTTGTACATGAAATACAACGATACTGCCGCAATGAGCAGAATCGACACCAAAATAACCATAGCCGCGACAATCCGTTTTAACATAACCTGGACACCAGCCTTGCCGGAGATCGTTTTTAAAAAAGGAACGGGTTAAAAGAGCTCTTCTCCGTCATCATCGAACTCCATGGCTTCCATGCGGCTTTCCCATATTGCCGCAACTTCGTCCCACTCTGCTTCATCTTCAACCTCAACCAGGGTTTCTTCGTCCTCCTCGAGCATAATCCGAAAGATATACGCGCTGTCATCTGAATCGATCTCACCCGATTCGTCTTCATCATCCGCATAAATAACCGGCACCAGAATGGCGTACTCCTTCAGGTTAACTTCGAAACGATCGACCAGAGCGAAATCATGCTCGTTGCCCTCTTCATCTACCAGCACCACAATATCTGTTCTTTCTTCGCCGTTAAATTCCAATATTAACACCTCGCTGATCATTGTTGTTGGTGGTATTTAAATATATTTCCAGTATTAAAACTGCTGCCAGTTTATCTCTGACCGCCTTACGTTTCCTGCGGCTCACTCCACCGGAAATAAGCATTTTTTCTGCACTGGCAGAGGTCAGTCGTTCATCGACCAGCACTACTGGCACCTGGAGCAGATCATGTAATCGGTCGCCAAAAATAGCGGCATCTTGCGCTGCAGGGCCTCTTTGACCGTTCATATTCAGCGGAAGACCGACTACTATTTTTTCAACAGCATAGGCCAAACAAAGCTGCCTGACCTTCTGAAGAGCTTCTTCCTGACCGGTGTATTCAATCACCCCGATCCCCTGTGCGGTGATGCCCAAAGGATCTGATAAAGCTACTCCGATGCGTTTTTCACCGGGATCAAGACCCAAGATACGCAATGTTGATAAATTCCTTTCGCGCGCTGTTCCAGGTTACAGCTACTCATTTTCAACCAGTTTCAGATAAGTAGCAACCACCTCTTCGAGCAGCTCGTCACGCTCAACCTGCCGGATTAAACTGCGCGCGTTTTGATGGCTGGTAATATAGGCAGGATCGCCCGACAATAAATAACCTACCAACTGATTTAAAGGATTATATCCCTTTTCTTTTAATGCCTGGTGTACGGTCAAGAGTATCTTCCTGGCCTTATTATCGACCTCTTCCCCGTCAACCCGAAAGAGGACTGTCTCTTCGTGGTTATCGTGCACGCTCAATTCCTCCCGGTTACAGATTTTATCTTACCGAACCAGCAGATTTTAGCTGTTTTCTGATCAGGGCGGCAACAGAATTAAGCGCCGCGGGCAGGGCATCAGGGTTCTTGCCGCCAGCCTGGGCTAATTCCGGCTTCCCGCCACCGCCACCATCGACCTGGCGCGCCACTTCTTTGATCAGATGATGGGCGTGGATTCCGCGGCTTACCAGATCAGGTGTAACAGTGCCTACCAGCAGGACCCTGCCGTCACTTACGGCACCGAGCACCACAACAGCTGAACCAAGGTGGCTTTTCACTTCATCCGTGAACAGGCGCAGCGCTTCAAGATTATCGGCAGAGACGGCAGCACTGAGCATTTTAACGCCGTCTATTTCTGTTGCTTCGGATAGGATCGATTGTACCGCGTAGCCGGCAAGCTGTTGTTGTAATTCCTGATTGGTTTTCACCAGCTGACGATGGTCAGCCAAATGTTCTTTTACTTTTCGTACAAGTTGAGGCGGTGTGGTATGCAACAACTCAGCCATATTTTCCAGCAGCAAGCTCTGTTCGACCGCCTGCCGGTAAGCCCCCATACCGGTAAGTGCCTCGATACGGCGCATTCCGGAACCGATACCTTCTTCGGATACGATTCTGAAAAGACCAACTTCACCGGTAGATGAAACATGAGTGCCGCCGCATAGTTCTCGGGTAAACTGGCCGGCCGAGACCATTCTTACAGCATCTTCGGCATACTTATCAGTAAAAATAGCCGCCGCGCCCATCTGTTTAGCCTCTTCGAGAGTAGTTTTACTCACCTCGACTATTGCATTCGCAAGGACCATGCTGTTAACCTGTTCCTCAATGGCACGCAGTTCAGCGCCGGAGAGGCTGGAAAAATGGGTAAAATCAAAACGGAACCGATCTGACGCCACGAGGGATCCGGCCTGGCTGGCATGGTCGCCCAACTTATCGCGCAAAGCCCGGTGCAGCAAATGGGTGGCGGTATGGCTGCGGCAAATTCCTTTGCGCCTCCCTCCTTCCACTTTCGCCACAACTGTATCCCCAGGAGAAACAGATCCGCTTTCGATAATGCCCTGATGAATGATTTGCCCCCACGGCGAAAAAAACGTATTTTCGATTATGATCTGCCCTTCCGGCCCTATAATCACACCGGTGTCGCCGGCCTGGCCACCTGCTTCGGCGTAAAATGGGGTTTGTTCAAGCAGAACCTCCACTTTCTCACCGGTAATGACTGCGGTGCGCGCTTCTCCGCCAACCAGCGCCAATTGAATGCGTGTCGTCTGTTCCAGGGTTTCGTAACCGGTAAAAATTGTTGTCAGGTTTTCCGCCGCTTTATATCTTCCGTGGCCGCCTTCCTCAGCAGTGCTGCGCGTCGCTGCGCGGGCACGCGTTTGCTGATCCTGCAACCCTTGCGCAAACGCTTCCCGATTAACTTTTAACCCCTGTTCTTCAAGGATCTCAGCAGTCAGATCAAGAGGGAACCCGTAAGTATCGTACAGCTTAAAAGCAATGCCGCCTGGCAGAACAGTTTCTCCCTGACGGAGCAGGTTATCAATATAACCGTCCAGTATTTCCATTCCCTGCGCCAGCGTATCCTGAAAACGCTGTTCTTCGAGCTTGACCACCTGGCTGATATAATCCTGCTTCTCGGCCAGCTGCGGATAGACCGATGCCATCGTATCAACCACCAATGGAACCGCACCTGTTATAAAGTTTCCTTCCATGCCCAGAAGACGACCATAACGCACAGCCCGGCGCAGCAAACGCCGCAGAACATAGCCACGCCCTTCATTGGAAGGAACCACGCCGTCGGCAATAAGAAAGATGGTGCCCCTGCTGTGTTCGGTTACGATGCGCAATGGCACTTCCTGACTTCTTCGGCCCGGGTCGATAGCGCTTCGGAAATGATGGTAGAGTGGCCTGATCTGATCGGTTTCGTAGAGTGAATAGACCCCCTGAAGGGCCATCGCCACACGTTCCAGCCCTGCACCTGTATCGATGTTTTTCTGTTTCAGCTCAACTAATTCTCCGGAAGCTTCCCGGCTGAATTGTGTAAAAACCAGGTTCCATATTTCAAGATAGCGATCGCAATCGCAACCCACCGCGCAATCGGGGCTGCCACAGCCAGCACCTTCGCCCAGGTCATAGTATATTTCCGAACAGGGGCCGCACGGCCCCAGGCCAATTTCCCAGAAATTGTCTTTCTTGCCAAAGCGTTTAATGCGTTCAGCAGGAACCCCGATCTGTTCATTCCATATTTTGAAGGCTTCGTCATCATCCAGGTATACGCTTACCCATAAACGATCAAGAGGCAAGCGGTAACCGTTCAAAACCAGTTCCCAGGCCCAGGCTATCGCTTCCTCTTTAAAGTAATCCCCAAACGAAAAGTTGCCAAGCATTTCAAAGAAGGTAGCATGCCTGCCGGTATGGCCAACGCGATCAATATCCGGCGTGCGCACACATTTCTGGCAAGTGGCCAGCCGCGGGTGCGGAGGCTTTTTCTCCCCGGTAAAAAAAGTTTTCAGAGGGGCCATGCCGGCGCCGATCAGAAGCAACGAAGGATCATTTTGGGGTATCAAAGAAAAACTGGGCATGACGAGATGTTCTTTAGATTTGAAAAAGTCTAAAAAAATATCGCGAACAGCATTAGTCTGCATCCGTCAACCTCCATGTCAGGTTACCGCAATTATATCTGTTCAGATGTCAGCGTGTCAACAACGGCAGGGATGAAAACACCCGGGCAGCGGCAGGTGGCCGGTTCGGGTTGTACTCTACAAGAATGATGCTTCTTCCAGGCACCGGTCCGGTGTTTGAAAGAAGCATCGTCAGTCAAGCTTTATTTCAGGTTGCTACTTCTAAAAAAAGAATTTTGCCGCTCATGGCAGGGCTTCGTGCTCTCGCGGAAGAAAGCAACAGGTGAACACATGGTACGGTTTTGTTACTCTGCTTCAACGACACGATCTACGGCGGCGCGGGCCACCTTCAAATTCACATTTTCGGCCACCCGCAGCATTATTGTTTTGTCGTCGATCTCTTTGATCAGCCCGTACACGCCACCAATGGTAAGGACCCGATCGCCTTTCTTCAAGTTTTTCAGCATTTCCTGCCGCTGTTTCTGCTGCTTCTGCTGAGGCCGGATCAATAAGAAATAGAAAACAGCAAACAGCAGAATCAGGGGAAGGAAAGGGCCGAGCGCGTCTAAACTTGGTATTGTCATTATTCAGCACCTCCATACATTTTTCTAAATTGGGGTTCTATTGCACGGTAGTAGTCTTCAAAACGTTCCCGGTGAATAGCTTCGCGAATCTCTTGCATTAGCTGGGAAAGGTAATACAGATTGTGGTATGTTGTAAGTCTCAAGCCCAGTATTTCCCCGGCGTTGAGCAGGTGCCGGATATAAGACCTGGTATAATGGCGACAAACTACACAGCCGCATGCCGCATCAAGGGGGGAGAGGTCTGCGGCATAACCACTATTACGAATCGGCAAATACCCTTCACTGGTCATGACCCTGCCATTGCGGGCGATACGGGTGGGCAGGACGCAATCAAACAGATCGATGCCGCAGCTGACCCCTTCCAAAAGCGCATCAGGCGAACCTACCCCCATCAGGTAACGTACTTTTTCCGGCGGCAGTTCAGGAACGGTGCAATGCAAGGTTTTATACATCAACTGCTTCGGTTCGCCAACGCTCAGACCGCCAATGGCGTAACCGGAAAAATCCATCTCTGCCAGTTCTGCCGCAGAGGCGCGTCGCAAATCTTCGTAAATTCCACCCTGCACGATACCAAACAAAGCCTGTTTCTTGTTCACGTGAGTTTGCAGGCAACGCCTGGCCCATATTCCGGTACGCCGGACGGCATCACTGACCTCTTCGCGGGTGGCAGGGTATGGCGGACATTGATCCAAGACCATGGCAATATCAGAGCCAAGCATATTCTGAAGCCGGGTTACTCTTTCCGCGGTCAAAAAGTGGGTCAAACCGTCAATGTGGGATGTAAAGGTCACCCCTTCGTCTTCGACACGCCGCAGCCCGCCCAGGCTGAATATCTGAAAACCTCCGCTATCCGTCAGGATGGCACCCCGCCAGTTCATAAAACTATGCAGCCCGCCATGGCGCGCTATAATTTCCATACCGGGACGCAAAAATAAATGGTAACAATTACTGAGAATAATAGGGGTGCCAATTTCTTCTAGTTCCTGAACGGTAAGCGCTTTGACCGTGCCCTGTGTCCCGACGGGCATAAAAGCCGGAGTATCAATCTCTCCATGGGCTGTTTGCAGCTTTCCCAGTCGGGCTCCGGTAGACCCACATTTTTTAATTGTCTCGAATTTAACAGGCATGTCTGTCATCCAATCTACAGCTTATCTTAAGCGAAGCAGGGTGTCAATTATCGTCTGCCATATTTTTTCATATTAACGCCTGAACAGATTGGCGAGCATTGTCAGGATTACGCTGATGATGATAGCAGTAACAATCGGGAAATAGAAAACAAAGCGTTCCCGCTGGATAATTATATCTCCGGGCAAACGCCCAAGACCAAATCGATTGAAAATCACCAGCAGCAATCCTGCCGCGGCGATTAACCCGCCTGCTACCAGCAGTAGTTTGCCGAACGTTTCCAGGTTAGGGATAGAATCCACCTCCGGAAGATGGGGTTGGTTAACAAAACGATGCCGCCAGTTTTATGTTTTTCCATAACCGGACTGTTACCAGATTTTTAGCTGCGAGCTTTCTTTAACTTCTATTTTTAAATAACGGTATACTTCGTTGGTAACCACACGCCCCCTGGCAGTGCGCTTCAAAAAGCCCAGTTGCATCAGGTACGGTTCATAGACATCTTCCAGGGTTTCCGGCTCTTCGCTGATGCAGGCGGCAAGCGTATCCAGCCCCACCGGGCCTCCTGCAAATTTTTCGACCAGCGTGGTTAAAAGGCGGCGGTCTATTTCATCGAGGCCCAGCAAGTCAATCTGCAGCATTTGCAGCGCTTCCAGGGCCACGGCAGCGGTAATTATATTGTCCGCTTTTACCTGGGCGTAGTCGCGTACCCTTTTCAGCAGGCGATTAGCGACCCTTGGGGTGCCGCGGGCCGCCCTGGCGACAATTTCAGCTCCCTCTTTTTCGATCTTCGTGTTCAATATACCGGCGGAGCGTAGGATGATTGTTTCCAACTCGGCAGGGCTGTAATATTCCAGGCGCTCGACCACCCCAAATCGATCTCTTAAGGGCGATGTTAACATCCCTGCACGAACCGTTGCCCCAATCAACGTAAAAGGGGGTAATTCCAGGCGCAACGAACGGGCCCCGGGCCCTTTTCCGATGATAATGTCCAGGGCGTAGTCTTCCATTGCC
>DATIKA010000035.1:0-1903 GCA_035478055.1 Candidatus Limnocylindrales bacterium
AAGTTCATAAAGTTCATAATATCGGAAATGGGCAACGGGCTGCAGGCAACAGGCAACGGGCAACAATATTTTGTAACTAGTAACCCGCAACCCGCAACTTTTTAACCTTTTTAGCCCTGTGCCCTGCGCTCTGCGCTCTGCGCTTTTTTTGCCAGTTGCATGCCGCCTGCCGCCCCTACCTAGAACGTATACACCGAGGTAAACAGCAGTCTGATATTCGACACCTCTGTCTTGTTGAGTGGCAGAGCGTTGAAATCATATGTGCCGTCTCCCCATTCGGCAATGCTGTATTCAGTTTCGAACGAGAACTTTAGCTTATTACTTATAAAAGCAACTCTTGGTGAGAATCTCACCATACGGGCAAAATCCATGCTGTTACCATACACAGTATCAGTGGTGCCCGAAAGTTCTTCAATCGTTCCGTTATTGGTGAGTAATCCGGCGAAGAATCCAACCTGAAACTTTGATCCGTTTGAATGAATCTCGGCCCAGTAGCTGTTGATAGTTATTGGGGAATAGGTCAGCTCCTCTCCACCCGGAGTTGTAGTTCCTGTGACTCCATAACCGCCAGGGGTAAGTACATCGGTGAGGTTTTCACCGTAGCGGAATTGAGCTTTAATGGTTATTTTGGAGGTTGTTAGTTTTGCAAATGCTATAGTAGTTAGCCCACTAATCTTTTCATTGACTTCGATGACGGCAGGGGCCGGGGTTGTCCGGGCATAAAGTCTGGGCACAATAGTTTTATAGGCAATTCCTGCGCCGGCGAGGAAAGCTGTACCCGATTCCGATTTTTTGTTAAAATGGATCTGAAAGTGCAGGTCTGGGATGGATGCGTTTCTCAGCCAGGTAGATGAGCTTGCTGCCGCAGTTGTTCCTCCGTTACTGGCATAACTTGAGAAATCGCGCTGCGAGAGAACTGCACCTATAAAGGTGAAATCGCCCGCTTTTTGTGTAAGTTTTACCTGAGGGTTTCTGGCGAAGGAGTTGAATGGGGTACCGGAATTTATTGAAGCAGTTGTAGGGTAAGCATCGGTAACAAAGAGCGGATTCCAGTATTGCCCGATCATGAGGTCGGTTTTTGCCCACGACAGCTTTACAAAAGCGTGCCCTAACCGGACAAGACTGATATTATCGTTTGCCTGTCCAAAAAAATCGGCTTCAATTAGTCCTGAAGTTTTTGCCCCGAAGGCATCGGGTCCTGAGATAGTTGCTGCAAAACGGGTTAAAATTGCAAGCATATTGAAGTTTGACTTCTGATTTACATCGACCCCGTTGATATCAAACCTGGGTCTCTCAGGCCAGAGAAGATAAGCCCCTTCCCTTGCGGAAACAACTTGTCGGGTATCGAAGAAAATATCACTCCTGACAAAGCCGGAGAATTTGACGCCAAATGCAGGGTCGGCCGTTGTGGTCTGGGAAAGGAGTGACACAGAAGGAAGAAGCAAGATCAGCAGGAATAAAAATGACTTTTTCATGCGGGAAGTGAGGTTAGATTAATAAAATTTGGTTTTGAGATGCTAATATGCACCAATTATACCAATTCATGAACATATTTGGAAAAAAAATGGCATATCTTTAAAGATAATCTGAAAGGGCTATGAGCAAAACAGGTATTGACAGCCATTCTCTTTACCCACTCAACCTGATGCCGCATGAGGTACTCCTGTGGGCCAACAGGAACGGCGCCGGAGGGGTGCATTTTTCGGTTCTGCCGGAACCACAAAAAGACGATTTAACAGTTGCTTACCTTCACGATCTGGGGCAGATGGCCCGCGACATGGACCTTTATATTGAGTGGGGCGGGGGTAAGCATATCCCTTTCAATACAGGAGACTGGAGTACTGAAGATTTGATGCCGCTGAACATGAAGGCGGCAGGAGAGGCTGTTGCTCTGGGGACAAAC
>DATIKA010000036.1:0-3540 GCA_035478055.1 Candidatus Limnocylindrales bacterium
CACGTCGTGGAGGTTGGCGGGAACTTCGACTTCCATTTTGAGCAGGTACGAAACGGCATAGCCCACGAAGGCGATCAGAAAGCACCATGCGCTCATCGAGCCGTTCATTATTCTATTGGATCTGGCAGGAGTTTCCACCAGCGCCATCCCGATCGCGAATTCGAGCGTGTAGAACAGGAAGGAGCCTCCTTCGCGGTCGATCGGAAGGCCAGAGGCGGCGTAGATGAACCTGGAAGCGCCAACCAGGAATGCCGCCGCGAGCAAAACCGATTTCAGGCCGGACTTTTTCTGAAGCGCCACCAGGAACGGAAACAGGATGTACAGCCCGAAGATGGCTTGCATGAACCAGAGCGTCGGGTTGAGGTCCCAGGAAGCGGTGTTGAAATTCCGCAAAAAATGGATGTAGGACAGCAGGTCGGCCGGTCGGTATTGATCCGTAAAAGTGACTGGGTCGTACCCATTCAGGATATTGATGAACAGATACGTGGCGGTCACCACAATCCATTACGGCACCACGATCATCGCGAACCGGTTGGCGGCATAAGTCTTCCAGGGGAACCGGCTGCAGCCCAGGTATTTTGCCGCCAGCCCGTACCCGCTGAGAACGAAAAAATGTGAACCATGGACGCACCGAAAAATTGGACATATCGAATGGACCAGGCCAGCCCGGGGCCCGGCGCGCTGACGCCGATCCATGAAAGGTAGTTTTCGACGAACACCCCGGTGATGGCCAGGCCCCTCAGAAAAGGGGATATCGAGTCGATGGTCATCGGTCACAACTCATAATGACGAACGGAAATCTCAGATGCCGGTCCTGCAACGACCACGGCAGCGGCAAAGCCATCCACCTCGTCGATGTCGAAAACCGTGTACTCTACCCTTCCGCTTTCATCATCGAGCACCACAGTCCAAGGCCCTGTACCCACGGCGCCTCCGACGTCCACCCGGTCCATTTCCCTGAGAAGCCCTATGCCGTGAGCCTTGAGGACCGCCTCCTTGCGTGTCCAGACCCGGTAAAACCGCCGCACTCGGCCTTCCTCCGTGTCGCCGAGCACCAGGGCCTTTTCGCTCGGCGTAAAGTGCCTGAGGGCGATACTCTCCATCTCTTCGATGTCACGGATCTTCTCGATGTCCACTCCGATGCCGGAAGATCGGGAGAAAGCGAAAGCGGCGTGGCCGTCGGAGCTTGAAAGGCTGAAGTGCGGCAACCGTCGGCCGATCATCCAGGACAGGTAGGGCTTGCCGTGAGGGCCGCTGTGGAACGCGACTGCCTGTGGTTCTACTCCAACATAGCCTGCAAGCAGCAACCTAAGGATCCCATGCTCGACGATGTAGCGCCCGCGGTCGCGGTCAAAACGGAAGCTCCCAGCCCGTTCGGTTTCCTGAGGCGAAAGCCATGCAGCGAACCGCTCTTTTTCCGGCAGCAGATGGTCCGTGAACGCGAACCACAAGTCTATCCGGTTCTCTTTCAGTTGTTGCGGCATCGCAGGAGGGCGGATTAGCCGTCACTGAAAAGTAGAGGGCCCCAGGCTCGATCGGCAACTGAGCACCCGAGTGGTGGAGGCCTTCCCGGATGGCCAATACGCCTTTATGCTGTGTGCAACCAGGTTTCGGCCTATCGCCGGCAGCAAGTGGGGTCAGAAGCGCTATCTCAATATGGGACTCCTCAAAGATCAGGAACTCGAACACCAAATGGAGGTGGCTTCAGCTTGATCCCAGAGGGGCACAACCAAAACCAAAAAGCGAAAGAACCTTTACAATACCCTTGCGCTACCGGCAGCGGGGACAAAAGCGATGATGGTTTTTTAAGTATTTTCATATAGATATTTCGAGCATGCCGCTCGTTGCTAACCAGCTTCTTGTAAAAGTTTTGTTCCATAAGGCACCCTTAGCATGGGGGCCAAAAAAGAATAAATTACCTAAAATTTTACTTATCCATAATCCTCAAGTAGGCGGCAGGTGTGATCGTATCTGACACTGGAGCGCGTTAAGCTGGCATCCAATCCAAACCTATGAGGCAAGCGATGAAAGAGGTCACACTTGAAGATTCTCCCAAGAACCAGAAGTAGCTTGATGAGCGTTTCTCCAGCGATCAGGCCTGCTACGAGTATCTGTTTCGGATGCGATGGCCGCAAGGGTTTCGGTGCCCCTGTTGCAGTATAACAACACATAATGCCCCACGGGATGGCACTGACGTCTGTTTGCAGAAATAACCGGATGTATAGCTACCAGCCAACAAAATACTTATCTTTTCAAATTTATCGCCCCTGGTTCATGCTTGCCGCTCCTTTCGTGGCGAGTTTGTTTTGAAAGGAGTACCAAAGGCCTTAATCCAAAGTCAAATCATGAACAGCTGTAAGCGTATTTAAAAAACTTTTTACAGAAGGTTAAATAGTGTTCCGAAAATTTGAACCAGACAGCACCGCTATGCGTTATCTACAAACGTTTCACCGAACGGCACAAGTTTGGTTCACTTTAAAACTGTTGATAACAGGGTCCCAAAAAACCGCTTTACTTCAAAGCTTCTCTGAATGCATTGATTTCTTATCGGTGTTATAAATATGATTATTATCATAAAATAGATTGTTCCGACAAAAGAACACATAAAAAACAAACTTATGTAATTGCCTATATTGTCGTATAAACCTATTGCTGTAGCCAAGAAATAAATCGCTGCTCCAAACAGAATTGGTTGAACAAGTACTTTTATGAAATATTCTGAATAATTTATCCCTATTATTTTAGAACTATAAATGGGCTGAATAATGACTTTTGTAATTATCATTGGGATAGCAGTTCCGACTGCAACTCCGATTATCCCAAAATGAGGAATAAGGAGAATGGATAAAATAAGGTTTGCAAAGCCTTCAAAAAGAGTTTGCAGGGCAAATATTTTTTGCTTATTAAGGGCTTTTAGCCCGTTTACTGCCACACTGGTGATGTAATCTAGCGATAATGATATGGTTAAAATAATGGCAATCAAGGATGAATCATCATACCCAATTCCCACCCATAACGAAATAAAGCTTTCAGAGAATATTATTATTTGTATCGCTATCCCAGCAACTACAAGAGCTGTAATTTGCGAGTAGCTCATATACATTTTTTTGAATTCTTCAATATTTGTTGCAGCCAACCCTGATAGACCTGGGTAAGTCGTTATCGATACGGCGCTACTAATTCTTAAAAACAGCTTTACTAAAATTGCGCCAACACCATAAACACCAACTGCGTCCATGCTTAACATTCTGCCTATTATGATTGAGTCAGTATTCCATCTAAGTGCATCTCCCAAAAGCGCGACAAACGTCAAAAAAGCAAATGAAATAAGTTTTTTTGATGATTTAATTGATGCTTTTTGAAAATTATAATTGCTTTTGTTATCGGCTTTTTTGCAAGCAATATATTTAGAAAAAAGATTGAGGACTTCCACTATAAATTCGACAACTCCGATGCCCTCTAGTCCATATCCCAAAGATAGAACTGCTACTAGCATAGCAGCCCGTAAACATATAAAAATTGAATTTAATATGTTAACAA
>DATIKA010000037.1:0-5347 GCA_035478055.1 Candidatus Limnocylindrales bacterium
AGCCTCGTTCAGGGCTTGCTTGACACGCTTTACAGCCAGTGGGTATTCGGCCCGGGCATAAATGTAGGCTTCTTGCGCTCCAATAGCATAGGCACACAGAGCAATCCCTTCAATTACACGGTGCGGATCACCTTCCAACAGACTGCGATCCATAAAAGCGCCGGGATCGCCCTCGTCGGCGTTGCAAACAACGTATTTAACATCTCCCGGTGCCCTGCGGCAGGCGTCCCACTTGATCCCGGTTTTAAAACCTCCCCCACCCCGGCCGCGTAAACCAGCGGCATTAACCGCACTTAAAACCTCTTCCGGGGTTTGTTTGGCTAAAGCCTTACCTAAAGCGGAATAACCGCCGAAAGCTAAATATTCCCTGATATCTTCACTATCAATGCGTCCACAAGTTGCCAGAGCAATTTTGTGCTGGAACCGGTAGAAATCCATCCCTAATTCATCCAAAGTCGGTGCTTCTTCACCAGGCTCATGGTTCAGTAAACGCGAAATGATCTCGCCCTGCTCTACCGTCCTGGTTATTATTTCGGGGACGTCTTCGGGCTTGACCCGAGCATAAACTATCCGGCCCGGTTCCAGCACAACCAGCGGAGCAAGCTGGCAGTAACCGTGGCAACCGGCTTTAGCCAGGCCGGCTTCACCCGACCCGGCGGGCTGAGGCATATTATGGGCAAAGTTCAGTTCACCGGAAATATCAGCCGGTGTATCAATTGATTCGCTCAAGATTCCAAGTTCCGCCCGAAGGCCTCTTGCATCTAAGCTCTCACGCAAAGCAGCATACACTTCACGGGCGCCGTTAGCTATGCAGGCTGTCTCCATACAAACCAATATTCTGACCTTTTGAGCCATAATACCAGCTCTGAAAGACCCAATGGCCCGCTCCAGATCAGCATGATTCTGCATAAAGTGTTTTTTTTCTGGAACTACCCCGATCTCCGTGTCATAGATAACCGGGCTATCAATATCGGTGGAACTATCCTGCTTTTCCAACCGCTCGACCAATTGGGTAGCCTCACTCTGAGTAAGGTTACCGTAAACCTCACGGTCGTTGACCATAACCACGGGCGCCAGGCCACAAGCACCTACACAAGCCACTCGCTCTACTGTAAACTTCAGATCGGACGTGGTTGGCGCATCGGTGCCCCCCAAACCGGCTGCCTCACGAATGGCAAAATTAATTTTCTCGGAGCCGCGGACATGACAGGCTGTACCGTCGCAAACCTTGATCACATACCGCCCCCGAGGTTCCATCGTAAATTGGGAATAAAATGTGGACACGCCAAAGACCAGTGCCGGCGGCACATCTAAAGCGTTCGCCACATAGGAAAGAGCTTCCTCCGGTAAATAACGATATTCTGCCTGGACGTCCTGAAGAATGGGCACCAGGTTGGTAATTTTTCCCTCGTGTTGAGAGATAATCTTATTGAGTCGTTTGATCTTGGTTAATGGCTGGGCTACATCACTCATTGTAAGTTTTTCCTCCTTGTATCTGCGTCCTGATTATCGTTTAAATGCGGCGGTGAGATGATCCAAATACCACCAGCGGGTTCGGAACCGGTATTAACGATAGCCCGGGGTCTCTCTAAAACAAGATGGGCAAAATCACCAGTACCCATACGCAAACTGCGGTTTTCCAACTCCACCGTAATCGCTCCCGATTCCAAGTACAGTAGATCTTCCCGTTCGTGATCAAAGACCATCTGACTATGGGTCGCACCAGGTTGCAAAGTAAATATTAATACCTGCATGCGCCTTTTTCTGAAACCTAAAAATGGTACTGCCTCCAGCAACACTCCCTCTTCATCCGTGACAAGCATAAGACAATCTTTTTTCTTGGCCAGCACCCATTTCTCAGGTGTCTCCCCACCCAAGAGTACCGGAACCGTGGTTCCCAGTGCACGTGCAAGTTTGGAAATGGTCGAATAAGACGGCGTAACTTTGTTCTGTTCAAGTTGGTAAATAAAACTGGGCGAGACACCAACCTGGCTAGCTAGATCTTTAACCCGAATAAGACCGTTATTGCGCAGTCGTTTTAACCGTTCCCCTATGCTCATATTGCCTCCCTCCTTGAACTATTGTGATTTTCTTCACGTGAATTATAGTCTATTAGTTGTATTTTGTCAAGTAGCAATTCACTACTTTCAAGTAAATCGGCAAGGATGGCTGCACCACACAGCACTGAAGGTTTTGCGATTATAGTGAACTCATTCTAGACCATGAAACTAAATATGTAACAGGAGAAAAACCCATTCTCAAATGGAGTTTGGTCCAAACAGCGCAAACAGTGTCAAGCAGCGCCAAAGTATATTCAACCTTATGCTTTGCCGCATGTGATTTTATGTAGTGACGCAAATAACGGTTATTAAGTCGCTATTGACCTGTATTAATAATCATGGTATACTTTGTATAAAATTATACAAAGTTCGAAGGGTTGTGAGCTTAAAATGGAGAAAAAAAAAGAAACCCTGATCGGTATTTCTCAGCCGGCGTTGCGCCGGATGCCACTATATTACCGTTGCCTGCTGCAAGCTCTCGAAAAAAACATTACGGTTATCTCTTCAGAAGAGCTTGGCCAAACAGCCAACGTCAACAGCGCTCTGGTGCGGCAGGATCTGAGCTGTCTTCCGAAACTTGGCCGACCGGGGATAGGTTACGATGCCCGATCTTTGGCCTCGCAATTAGAGGAACTTCTGGGACTGGTCAACGATAAAGAAGCGGTGCTGGTCGGTGTGGGGCATTTAGGTTATTCCCTGGCTCTCTATCCAGGATTTGCCCCTTACAGATTACAAATAATTGCCCTATTTGACAACGATCCCAACAAAGTGGGGCAACTCGTAGCCGAACGCCGCATATTAGCGATGGAGAAGCTCCCCAGTCTGGTAAAACGGCTGCACATTCAAATGGGGATTATTACAGTACCTGCTACAGCAGCCCAGGCGGTAGTTGAAATAATGATCGATGCCGGTATAAAAATGGTGTGGAACTTTGCACCTTGTCGCCTTACGGTACCGGATGGTGTGTTAGTGAAAAATGAAGACCTGGCAGCAAGCCTGGCTGCTTTTTCCTGTCAGATCACCCAAAGTAAGATCGCCATGCAGCAAGGAGGGAAAACGATTAGGTAGAAATTTTGCAACTACACAACCTGGCTATTATAGCTTTTAAAGAAAGTTCTCGCCGAAACGCTAATGAATCTGATCTGCTAATTGTAAGATTACTGAAACATATTTCTATCAAGGAGGAATAACATGCCTCAAATTACAGATTCCCACCACGGCACAAAAAACCCTCGATCGTTTAAAAAAGTAGCTGAGATCCTGGATCGCTTTGAAGGAGACCACAGACGCCTTGTCGCGATTCTGCAAGCTGTTCAGGAAGAGTATCGCTATCTGCCGGAACCAGTGCTGAGTTACCTTGCTACACATATGGGCATACCCAGGGCAAAAGTTTTTGGGGTTGCTACTTTTTATGCCCACTTTTCTCTCGCCCCCAAGGGAAAGTATGTAATCCGCATCTGTGATGGCACTGCCTGCCATGTAAATCACAGCCAGCATTTAATTGACCTGGTAGAAAAAAGATTCAGGCTGAGTGAACTAAGCCCGACTTCAGACGATTACCTTATTACCCTGGAAAAGGTGTCATGCCTGGGGGCTTGTGGAATAGCTCCGGTAGTAGTGATTAACGAACTGATCTATAGTCAGGTAACCCCTGAAAAACTGAACCAGGAACTGGACCAGATATTAGCAAGGGAGGGGCAGCAGGCATCTTGAAAATAGACCTGGAATTAATTACAAAAGAAATGACAGAAAAAAACGCCGGAATGACTTATCAGGTGTTGGTTTGTTGCGGCACCGGTTGTATCGCCACCGGGGCTATGGAGGTTTACAAGGAATTTCTTCGACAGTTAGACGCCCTGGACAATCAATCCCAGGTGGAACTTTCCACAGAAGATGTCTGTTTGTCTCAGGGTGACATCAAACAGGTCGGCTGCAAAGGATTTTGCCAGATAGGCCCTCTGGTTACTATTCATGCGCTTGTTCCGGGGGTAACCGATATTTTTTACTGCCATGTGAAACCAGAAGATGTTCAGGCGATAGTAGAAACCTCCATCGTGGGGCAAGGAGTCGTACAAAGATTATTATATCGCCATCCCCAAACCGATGAACCATGTCGCAATACTGAACAGATCCCTTTTTATGCCAAACAAAAACGCTTGGTTCTTACTGATTGCGGAATAGTCGATCCGGAACAGATAGAGGAATATATAGCCAGGGGAGGATATGCCACAGCCCAACGGATAATTACTAAGATGACTCCCCTGCAGGTCTGTCAGGAGATGCTCCTTTCAGGGCTGCGTGGTCGGGGCGGAGCCGGCTTCCCGACCGGACGCAAGTGGCAAGCTACGCTGGAGGCCAATGGTTCCGTTAAGCACCTGGTCTGTAACGGAGACGAAGGGGATCCGGGGGCCTTCATGAACCGGAGTCTTATGGAAGGAGATCCCCACAGGGTTCTGGAAGGAGCGTTAGTTGCTGCTTACGCCACCGGTGCCAGTCGGGGATACTTTTATATCCGCATGGAATATCCTCTGGCCATGGCCAGAATGAAAAAAGCAATCGTTGATGCACAAAATTTAGGCCTGATTGGCAGCCCACTTTTTGGCAAAGATTTTATCTTTGAATGTGAGGTTGTAGAAGGCGCGGGCGCATTTGTCTGCGGTGAAGAGACAGCACTTCTGGCCTCTATCGAAGGCCAACGGGGGATGCCCCGACCTAAGCCCCCCTTCCCTGCCCAATCAGGACTGTTTGGTGAACCAACCGTTGTTAATAACGTGGAGACTCTTGGCACTGTCAGAACAATTTTCGAGCTTGGCGTAGCTAATTTTCTTAAAATTGGCAGCCCCAAAAACCCCGGTACAAAAACATTCGCCTTAACCGGCCATGTGCGCAACAATGGCCTCATCGAAGTGCCTCTTGGCATCACATTGCGGGAAATTATCTATGATATCGGTGGTGGTGTTCCCGAGGGCCGCAAATTCAAAGCGGTCCAGATCGGTGGGCCATCAGGCGGTTGTCTGGGGGCTGAACACCTCGACCTACCGGTAGATTATGACAGCCTCTCCCGGGTCGGAGCAATGATGGGCTCCGGGGGTATGGTAGTACTGGATGATACAGCCTGCATGGTGGAGATAGCCCGCTTCTTTATGCAATTTACCAAAAAAGAATCTTGCGGCAAGTGCATCCCTTGCCGAGAAGGTACCAAGCAACTGCTTGAGATCCTGCAAGACATCACCGCCGGTAAAGCCAAACCTGGTGACCTTGAAATATTGGCAGAGACAGGCCGGGTA
>DATIKA010000038.1:0-2789 GCA_035478055.1 Candidatus Limnocylindrales bacterium
GGCTCCAATCGAACTGACCGCAGCCGAAGTTGAAACAGCCCGCATGACGCTGCCGGAAATGGCCGGGGCAAAAGCGACACGCTACACGAAGGATTATGGGCTTTCCGAATATGATGCCCGGGTGTTGACCGCCTCACGCTGCCTGGCCGATTACTTTGAAGCATGCTTGCAGTTATTTGATAACCCCAAGGTGGTTAGCAACTGGGTAATGGGTGAATTTTCGGCACAGCTTAATATAGCTGGAATTGAGGCCGACCGGTGCTCATTTCAACCGAAAGACTTGGCTGAATTGCTTCAGATGATTGAAGAACGGTTGGTTAGCGGCAAAATTGCCAAAGAGGTTCTGGAGAAGGCTTTTCGGAGCGGCAAAGGACCGCGGCAGCTGGTCGAAGAGGAAGGGTTACTGCAGATATCGGACCATTCGGAGCTGCAAATGATCGTGGAGCGAGTGATACGCGCTAATCAGGACAGTATAGTAAACTACCGCGCAGGCAAGACCAAAGCGTTTGGTTTTCTGGTCGGTCAGGTGATGAAGGAGACTAAAGGCAAAGCCAACCCACAGCTGGTCAACGAACTGTTGCTAAAGGGCATCGAAAGTTAAAGGAGGCATATGCGGCTTTCAGCGTGGTCGTTCATCTGACAGCCATAAAAAATATGGCAATTGATGTTTGGTGCCAGTTGTCCAAGGTTAAGTGGTGCTTTTGCCTATCGCGCTTGGTCCAAGCAAGCCGAAGATCTCGCCCTGATTGATGTCGAAGGTAAGCCCTTGATTGTATTTTTCCAATTAGAGTTCCATGCGTGCGAAACGTCTACCGGCTAAAAACAACAGCAGGGCGCAGAGCCCCAGAGATACCGCTAGCGGTTCGGCAATTTCCGGTAAAGCGGTCGTTCCTTCTACCAGGGGTCTTAGCTGGGAGATCAATGTAGACGGGTATAAGCGTGCTGCTTCAGTGCCGGCTACGAACAGGTTAAGGATTCCCATCAGAAAAAAGATCGTAAGGGTAAGCCCTCCGGCCTGCAGGGGGCTTTTTAGGATCGTGGAGAAAGTGAAAACGACAGTGCCAAACAATAGAACAAAAGCAATCAGGCTCATGGTTGCCCAGGCTGCTCCGGCAAGAGAAAATGTTCCCAAAAGGGTCGTGGTATATAAATAGGCCAGGGTGCTGCAACCGAGAATGCCCAGGATTATCGTTAAATAGAGCACAATTACTTTTGCTGCCAGGTACTGCCAGCGGCTTACAGGCTTGCTTAATATCCACCCGGTAACCCCTGTTTCTTTTTCGCGGCTCACGCTGCCCATAGCTACGAAGATCAAAACAAGAATGCCGATTTGCGATACGTCGGAAAGGTATGCGACAAAAGCATCTTCAGGGGTCGGGTCTGGCATAACTATCGCTAAGCCTTCCGCGAAGTAAGTGATGATCTCGCTCGTGTATTTAGTCATTGGAGGATCGAGCAGGGCGAAGAAGAGTACTACCAGCAGGAATGCAGGGTAGCGAAAACTGCGCCAGTTCCATCTCAGTTCTTTAAGCAACAGTGTTTTCAAACGATCTGCTCCTTTTTATGGTTTTCCTCCAACACCGCGAAAAAGGCTTCTTCCAGATCGGTGCGTTTCGGGGCGAATTCAGTAACAACGATACCCTGCAGGATCAACTGGGGTAAAAGTTGTTCGGCCATGGTAAGGGCTTCCCCGGGCTTGGAAATCACCACTAGTTTTTCTCCTTCGAAGGTAACTTTGCGTACCGAATGGTGTTCACGGATTAGCATAGCAGTACGCTCGCGCTGTTCCGGCTTAACCGCTATCAAATATTGTTCCATAGCATAGCGATTGAGTAGTTCTCTGGTTCCAATTTCCAGCAGCTTGATGCCGCGCTCAATAATGGTTATATGGTCGCAGATGCGCTCCACATCGGCGAGAATATGACTGGAGAAAAATACGGTGGCACGTCCTTTTAGCCTGGTGATAATATCGAGTATTTTGCGTCGGCCTTCCGGGTCGAGTGCTGAAACCGGTTCGTCGAGGATCAATAGTTCTGGTTCGGTCAGCAAAACTGCGGCAATGCCGAGCCGTTGTTGCATGCCACGTGAGTAGGCGCTCACTTTCCGGTTAGCAGCATCGCCCAGATGGAAATAATCGAGGAGGTGTTCGATCCGTGACCGGCTTATTCGGTAAGTAAGCCCGTAAATATCGGCTACCAGGGTTAATGCTTCCTTGCCGGTCAGACCTTCCGGAAAGACAGGGTCCTGGGGTAGGTAATTAATATGCCGAAGGCAGTTCAGCTTCCGACCGAATTGCACCGGTTCATCCAACACTTTAACTTTACCCGAACTGGCTGCAATCAGGCCCAGGATTACCTTAATCGTCGTAGTTTTTCCGGCGCCGTTAGGCCCTAAAAATCCGTATACACTGCCCCTTTGTACTGAAAAATCTATGCCTTGCAGCGCTTTAAAACTGCCGAAATGCTTGACTAATTCTCTGACTTCGATTGCGTTCCCGGTGATGTTGTTATTCATCTCCTCTGCCGTACAGAAAGTAGATGATCGGCCCGAATAGGTTAATGAACGCTATAATCGCCGCCCACCCCAGCTTCGGCAGCTTTTTAACCTGCTTGCGGCGGGATAAATCGACGAGAGCCCAGATCATCAGCAGAAGCTGTAATGCTAACAGCGGCCATAACATTCGCAGCAGTTCAAATGGATTTTGCATTACAATTAACCTCCTTTAACCTCGTGATAGGCCCAATTTAACCATTCCAGCGCTAATTCCAGGTCTTCTCGCTCAACGGTGG
>DATIKA010000039.1:0-2026 GCA_035478055.1 Candidatus Limnocylindrales bacterium
ATCAATATGGTGTCCAGGATTCAAGTTCAGCACTCCTTTCAGGTCTTAATTGTCTATTGCTCAATAACAATACTAACCTGAAATATTCTTGATACCCGGAGTGTATAGTATGTCCTGGACACCCTCCGACAGAGACTGTTGAAAAACAAGTGACAAAATTGACAAGATAAGGGAACTTTAATACAATCCTATGAAACCAGGCAAGCGAGGCAGACATGGCAGGAGAGCATTTTATCGAGATCGGCACAGGCACATTTTTTGGGGCATATGTATATGAACAAGTAGTACCGAAAGATCATTTTTTCCGCAAGTTGAATGAAATGCTGGATTGGCGTAAATACACGCAGAAGATGATGCGCTGGTACAAGGGGCGGGCAGAGTACGGGCGTCCGCCTTTTGATCCGGTGGTGCTGTTGAAGATGCTGCTGGTGGCTTATCTGTACAATTTGAGTGAAAGACAAGTTGAAGACTATGTAAACTTCACCCTGCCAGCCAAATACTTTTTGGGACTGGGAGTAGACCAATTTGCCCCTGACCACTCGACACTGAGCAAATTCAGGGAACGCATCATCCTGCGTAAGCGGGAATTGAAGCTGGAACAGTTATTGGCAGAGATTGTGCAAACCGCGCTGGAAAAAGGTATACATTTTGGGAGTATTCAGGTGGTGGACAGCACCCACAGTGTGGCGGATGTGAATACCACTAAGGAGGATAATCGCAGGAACAGGGGAGAGGGTCCAACAGATCCGGATGCCCAATGGGGCGCTAAAGGCAAACACACCGTTCAAGGGCTTGAAGGCACATCAGACAAGCGGGTGAAATTCTTTCATGGCTATAAAACGCATGTCAGTCTGAACGCGGAGAATCATCTGATTACTTCGCTGACTGTTACACCGGGTAATGCCTATGACGGGCACTTCCTGCAGGAACTGATTGAGAAAGACTGCCAACAAGGTCTGCCGGTAGGGATTGTATCCGCTGACCGCGGCTATGATGACAGCCAGAATCATTACTGGCTGGAGAGAACCGGCATCCAATCGGCTATCTGTCTGCATACCTATCGAACCCACAAAAAGGATGCCAATAAAGAAGTCTGGTTGGAACTGAAAGCCAGCCCCGCCTACCAGCAGGGCTTGGATGAGCGTTACAAGATTGAGCGTAAATTCGGAGAGTGCAAACAACAGCATGGTCTGGGACGCTGCCGTTATCGCGGTTTGGAGCGTTATGCAATTCAGGCGCTGCTGACAGCTATGGCATTGAACTTGAAGCGCATGGTCAAACTGTTGTATGAAGTCAATTTCAGAAACCCCTCACCTGTCCTGGCATAGGGTGAATTGCGTTTGGTGGCGGAAAGAAAGGTAAAGGTGATATGCAAAAAGGATTTGAGCGCTGAGGTAAGCATGAAGAATTGATAAAAATCAGGCTTATAAACCCAAAAACCATCAAATTAGTTGCGTTTATTTCAGTTTTGGCTTATTTTTTCAACACCCTCCAATTTATTAAAGTCATCTTTTCTTATGATGCACCTCCCGAAATATAATCAGTTAGTTTCTAAGGAGTGAAAACCCCGACGAGCTCGCCTTGAGGAACTTGAATCACGAATAACGATTTATTTTGTCTAGGGCATAAGCGCCGCCCGGCGGACTACACGAAGGGTACAATATCAATTCTGGTTCGTATTCTTAATAATAAATATCTCTTTGCTAGAGGAGCCATGCTGGAAAAATATTTTCTCCGCCTACCAACCCCGCGGGATCGCCAACCTGTTTTTGATCTGCAGATCCGTTGCGACATCCGCGATGCCGGTTTCCCGGATTCGGATTTGGAGGATCTCGATTATGACTGGAGCCGCATCAACCTTGCCCGGGATGCCTGGCTGGCATTCAACGCGAAAGGCGAACTCAAAGGTTACGCTGCCGTTCTTCCCTGGTATGAACATGGCAGCCGGCTGGTCATTTATGATGACCCGGGCACCGAAGATACAGATCTCTTTTTAGGTTTGCTGCTGATGTGCGAGCGCCGCGCG
>DATIKA010000040.1:0-10976 GCA_035478055.1 Candidatus Limnocylindrales bacterium
AAGTTCATCATTTTTTGACTTAATGTCGTCTACTGGAACAGCTTTATCGATGCGCGCGCCAAGCTTAATCAACCTCTCTTCAAAGTTACTGTAACCGCGCCATAGATAGTCAATCTGCGATATAACCGTTGTGCCCTGTGCCGCCAAAGCCGCCGTCAACAATGCTGCTGCTGCACGAAGATCTGACGCTTGCACCTGAGCACCGCTTAAATTAAGCCTACCCTGCACCAGAGCACGACTACCTTCAATCCGGATATTTGCGTTCATACGCTGTAGCCCTTCAACATGCATAAACCTGTTTTCAAAAACCGTCTCTGTGACTGTACTTGTCCCGAGCGAAAGTGCTAACAGTACCATGAATTGAGGTTGCAAATCCGTCGGAAAACCCGGATAAGGAAGAGTCTTCAGATTGACCCCAACCGTTTGACCACTGCATACTGCCCTGATCGATGAGGAACCTACTTCTTCCACCATCAACCCGGTCTCTCTAAGCTTGGCCAAAAGAGCTTTCAGGTGATCCGGCAATACATTCTCTATAGTTATATCTCCGCCTGTAACAGCCGCGATTAGCAACAAGGTTCCGGCCTCAATTCGATCCGGGATGACCGAATAATGACAGTTTCCCAGCTCTTTGACACCCTCTATGCGGATCGTTTTGGTGCCGGCTCCACTCACACGAGCACCCATACTATTTAAAA
Organism: Candidatus Limnocylindrales bacterium; assembly: GCA_035478055.1. Lineage (GTDB taxonomy): Bacteria > Bacillota > Dethiobacteria > DTU022 > DTU022 > DATIKA01. Next base: position 699 of record DATIKA010000040.1, read on the forward strand.
AGCCAGCTAAGTCTACTATTTCCGGTTCTATAGCTGCATTGTCAATTACTGTTTTACCCTGCGCCAGGGTCGCAGCCATCATAATATTTTCAGTTGCCCCTACACTGGGGTAATCGAGATAAATACGTTCTCCGCGCAGTTTATCAACAACACCCTCGATAATCCCGCCGGATACATTAAAGCGAACACCCATCGCTGTCAGGCCTTTCAGGTGAAGGTCAACAGGGCGTGAACCGATAGCGCACCCCCCTGGCAGAGATAAGCGTGCCCGCCCAAAGCGGGCTAAAAGCGGGCCGAGCACCAGAAATGAAGCTCTCATCTGTTGAACCAGTTGAGGCGGTGGCTCGGTATATGTTATCCCCTGCGAGGTTACCTGGACTTTCTCCTCACTTGAATTATACAGTACCTTGGATCCCAAAGTTTCCAAAACATTCATCATGGTGCGTATATCCAACAAGTCAGGTACATCTTCGACAACTATCGGTGCATCCGTAAGCAAGGCCGCCGCTAAAATAGGCAAACTGGCATTTTTAGAACCTTTAACCTTGACCTTGCCGCGTAAAGCATTTCCCCCGTGTACTGTTAAATTATGCATATGTTTAACGTTCCTTCCCAAAATATACTCCTTACATCTTTGCCCGCACGACATCTTTAATTTTCATCAGTCTGGTTAAAGCGCCGCGCTCGTTTTCGTCCAGTTTCATGGTGATATAGCGGCTGGTTTGTACCAATTTCGGGATCAGCACATACTCCAGCGCATTGACGCGGCGACGGGTCTTTTCAATTTCCGCCGCCAGCAGCTGCACCGCTTTTTCGACTTCCGCCAGCTCAAGGAGCTTCGGCACAATTTCTGATAGCGTTTCGATGGAGGCGTCGAGTTCGGCCGAGGTGTCGGCAAAGCCGTAGGGATAGATGCTGCCTTCTTCACCCCGCACCACGGCGGCATCGCCCAAGTTAAACTTGGGCGCGTAGACGCTCATGATGTTTTGCCGGGTGATGGTCAAATCGATCCGCCGGGTGGGGTACATGAGCGCTTCTTCGAGTGTCTCCGCCGGCATCACCGCCCGGGCTAACAGAAACTTGGCAAAGGCGGCTGTCAGTTCTTTTTCCACGTATTCACGCAGTGTTTTGTTGTGGCGTACCAGGATCAAAAATTGCCGGATCAGCTCGTCGCGTTTGTCTTTTAATAGCTTGTGGCCCCGCTGCGCCATTTTCAGCCTTTTCTTAAGGCGGTTTAACTCCATGCGGGTGGGATTAACCCGGATTTCCATCGGACTAGGCCTCCTCCGGGGCGGGCAGGTACTTGGCGATAAAGGCGTCCCGCACCCGCTTTAGTTCGACCCGCGGGAGCAGGGCCAGGAGTTCCCAGCCCAGGGCAAGCGTTTCTTCAATGCTGCGGTTTTCTTCTTCGCCCTGGCAGATGTAGCGGCTTTCAAAGGCGTCGGCAAAACGGGAGAATTTCTTGTCGGCTTCCGAAAGCGCCGCTTCACCGAGGATGGCGGCGAGTTCTTTGGCTTCTTTGCCGCGGGCGTAGGCGGCGTAGAGTTGGTTCATCGTGTCGGCATGGTCTTCCCGGGTTTTACCGGCACCAATCCCTTTGTCTTTTAAGCGGGACAGTGAGGGCAATACGTCAATCGGCGGGTAGTAGCCTTTACGGTGCAGTTCCTGGCTTAAGATGATCTGGCCTTCGGTGATGTAGCCGGTCAGATCGGGGATAGGGTGCGTTTTGTCGTCTTCGGGCATGGTCAGGATCGGCAGTTGGGTGATCGATCCGGCCCGGCCCTGGATGCGCCCGGCACGTTCATAGATCGTGGAGAGGTCGGTGTAGAGGTAGCCGGGGTAGCCGCGGCGCCCGGGGACTTCTTTGCGGGCGGCTGATATTTCACGCAGCGCTTCGGCGTAGTTGGTAAGGTCGGTCAGAATGACCAGGACGTGCATGTCTTTTTCGTAGGCCAGGTATTCGGCGGCGGTGAGCGCCATGCGCGGGGTGGCGATGCGTTCAATGGCCGGGTCGTTGGCCAGGTTGATAAAGAGGATCGCGCGTTCGATGGCGCCGGTTTTGCGAAAGTCGCTGATGAAGTAGTCGGCTTCTTCAAAGGTGATGCCCATCGCCGCAAAGACTACGGCAAATTTCGAGGCGGTGCCTAACACTTTCGCTTGCCGGGCAATCTGGGCGGCAAGGCGGGAGTGGGGCAGGCCGGAGCTGGAGAAGATGGGGAGTTTTTGCCCCCTAACCATCGTGTTCATGCCGTCGATGGCCGAGATACCGGTCTGAATGAATTCCGAGGGGTAGTCCCGGGCGTAGGGGTTGATCGGAAAGCCGTTGATGTCGAGTCTTTTCTCGGGGATGATGCGCGGGCCGTGGTCGCGGGGTTGGCCCAGGCCACTGAAGACGCGGCCGAGCATGTCCATGGAGACGGGTAGTTCGATCGCTTTGCCCAGGAAGCGGACGCGGGCGGAGCCGATGTTGATGCCGGTGGAGCCTTCAAAGATTTGCACCAATGCTCTGTCCCGGTTTACTTCGAGGACCTGGCCGCGCCTGATGGTGCCGCCGGGCATTTCGATTTCGGCTAGTTCGCCGTATTTGATGCCTTCAACGTGTTCGACCAGCATGAGCGGGCCGGCTACTTCAACGATGGTTTTGTATTCTTTGAGCATGGGTCAGGCTCCTCCTCCTTCGCCGGCCAGGGTGGCCAGTTGGGCTGTGATCTCTTCGGCGATCCCGGTCAGGGTCGCTAGTTCGGTTTCCGGGATGTATTTGGCGCGGGCGATGCGTTCGCGGACGGTCAGGGCAAAGAGTTGTTCTAGGTTGAGGTCAATGGCGCCTTTTTCAACGATGGCCAGCGCACCGTGATGGAATTGCAGGATCAGTTCCAGCATCTGGCATTGTTTCGCCAGCGAGCTGTAGGTGTCGACTTCGTGGGTCGCGTTTTGGTGGAGAAAGTCTTCCCGGATCGATTTGGCGGTTTCTAAAATTAGTCTTTCCCGCGGCGAGAGGGAGTCAACTCCGACCAGGCGCACTATTTCTTCGAGTTCGGCTTCTTCTTGCAGCAGGCGCATCGCTTCGCGGCGCATGTCATTCCATTTCTCGCCAATTTCGGCGCTGAAGTAGGCAGCGACGTTGTCGAGGTAGAGGGAGTAGCTCAGGAGCCAGTTGATCGCCGGGAAGTGGCGCCGGTAGGCAAGGGTGGCGTCTAAGCCCCAGAATACTTTGACGATGCGCAGGGTGGCTTGTGATACTGGTTCCGAGAGGTCGCCTCCGGGGGGGGAGACGGCACCAACAACGGTGAGGGCGCCTTCCCGGCCGTCTTGGCCGAGGCAGATGGTGCGCCCGGAGCGTTCGTAGAAGTCGGCCAGGCGGGAGCCTAAGTAGGCGGGGTAGCCTTCTTCACCGGGCATTTCTTCCAGGCGGCCGGACATTTCGCGCAGGGCTTCGGCCCAGCGGGAGGTGGAGTCGGCCATCAGGGCAACACTGTAGCCCATGTCACGGAAGTATTCGGCAATGGTGATCCCGGTGTAGATGGAGGCTTCCCGGGCGGCAACGGGCATGTTGGAGGTGTTGGCAATGAGCACGGTGCGTTTCATCAGCGGTTCACCGGTTTGGGGGTCTTTGAGTTCCGGGAATTCCAAGAGGACGTCGGTCATCTCGTTGCCGCGTTCGCCGCAGCCAATGTAGACGACTATTTCGGCATCGGCCCACTTGGCAAGTTGGTGTTGGGTGACGGTTTTGCCGCTGCCAAAGGGGCCTGGGATACAGGCGGTGCCGCCTTTGGCGACCGGAAAGAAGGTGTCGATGACTCTTTGGCCGGTGATCATCGGGATGTGCGGGCCCATTTTTTCTTTGTAGGGACGGCCTTTACGGATGGGCCAGCGTTGCATCATCGTTATTTCAACCGGACCGGCGGGGGTGTCAATGATGGCAATGGTGTCGGTAACGGTAAATGAGCCGGAGCGAATTTCTTTGACGGTGCCGGGGGTGGCGTCCGGGGGGAGCATGATGCGGTGTTCAACCAGGGTTGTTTCCTGGACGGTGCCAATGATGTCGCCGGGGCTGACGGTCGCGCCGACGGTGACGCGGGGGACAAATTCCCAGCGGCGGTCCCGGGGAAGGGGGTTTACTTCCACTCCACGGGTGATGTAGTCGCCTACCAGGGCCCGGATGGTGTTCAGCGGCCGTTGCACGCCGTCAAAGATGGCTTCAATGAGGCCGGGTCCGAGTTCAACGCTGAGCGGCTCGCCCGTGGTGTAGACGGGTTCGCCCGGACCAAGGCCGCCGGTTTCTTCATAGACTTGTATCGAGGCCTGGTCTCCGCGTAGTTCAATGATTTCGCCCAGTAACCGGGCTTCACTGACTCTGACCATGTCATACATGCGCGCAGCATACATTTGGTCGGCGACTACCAGTGGTCCGGAGACTTTTATGATCTTGCCAGCATCCAAGTGATCATCCTTCTTTCCTGAATAGTATGTCTGCCCCTATCGCTTTTTCAACGTTGTGTTTGATCTGGAGCATCCCTGACCCAAGGGCGCCTTTGCTGTTCGGTATCAATACTACCGCCGGCAGAAAGCGTTTGCTGAGTTCGGTGATCACTCCGGAGAAGTGTTGCGCTAACTCTTCGGTGATGTAGATCACACCGTAGTTTTCCGCTACCAGTTGTTTTAAGGTCGAAAGCGCAGCGTCAGCATCGGTCACCGGGTGGGTCGTGACGCCTATCGCTTTGAAGCCCAGGATCGAGTCTTTGTCACCGATTACCGCAATCTTGTACTTGGTCATCTGTCATCCGCTCCTCGGGTCAGGTAAACAGGCTGTTGGGGTGGTGGTAGTTGCTGCATAAAAATCATCGCACGGCGCCGTTAATGTCAGTCTGACAACTATGCGGTATCCTGATCCCTTCGCAGGGGTGAAGAAATAACAGCTGACAGACTGCCTTGAAGCCTACCTAATCACTGCCCAATAGTTATTTTTCATAAGCTTGTTTGCTAATACTACATGGTGTTGCTACTCATAGAACAGTCAAACATATTATTCAAACAAAATTTACTACGATACCAGCCTCGGCAAATATTTCTTTAGCTAATTGGTCAGGATAATTTTCAAATAATATAAGATTGCGAACCCCGGCATTGACCAACATCTTTGCGCAAACAGCACAGGGATAATGAGTGCAGTACAGATCAGCCCCCTGTATTGCCACACCGTGAATTGCTGCCTGAATAATAGCATTTTGCTCAGCGTGCAATCCTCGGCATAATTCGTGTCTTTCTCCGGATGGCACTTTTAATTGTTCCCGCAAGCATCCTGCTTCCTGACAGTGCCTTAGACCACTCGGAGTGCCGTTATATCCGGTTGTCAGAATTCTCTTATTAAGAACAAGCAAAGCCCCTACCTGGCGGCGCATACAGCTAGAGCGAGACGCTACCACAGAGGCAATCTGCAAAAAGTAGTTTCCCCATTCAGGCCGGTCGATCAAAAACACCTCTTTTTTCCTAACAATATCAGGTTGTACCGAAAAGACGATCCCCGGCATCTCCTAAACCTGGCACGATATAAGCCTTTTCATTTAACTTCTGGTCAATGGCTGCAAGATATATTTTTACATCAGGGTGACTTTTAGTTAACGCTTCGATGCCTTCCGGGGCGGCAATCAAACTCAGTAATCGTATTTTATTTGCACCGCTTTTTTTCAGGACATGCAAAGCGTGGACAGCAGAACCTCCTGTGGCCAGCATCGGCTCTAGCATATAACAATCGACATCTTTAAGGTTAGATGGCAAATTACAGTAATATTCAACAGGTTTATAGGTATCGTGATCGCGATATAACCCGATATGGCCTGTTCTGGCGTTAGGGAATAGACGCATAGCACCAGGCACCATCCCCAGTCCGGCGCGCAACACGGCAATGAAAACCGGGGGTACCCCGTCAATTGCCCTACCGCCACACTCTGCAATGGGAGTTTTAAGTTTAATTTCAACAGTAAGCATATCTGCGGTTGCTTCATAAAGCAAGAGACTTGTCAGCTCTTCTGCAAGTCCGCGGAATTGCCACATTTCCGTTTCCACCCTGCGGCACTGTGCTAGCTTATGTTGAACTAATGGATGATCAACGACAATAACCGTTCCCACACCATCCACTCCTTCTTACAACACTTAGTAAACCGGGTGCTCGCGGCACAGCTCCTCTACCTGACATTTTATTTCAGCGAGACGACTTTCGCTGTTCCGACTAATAAACACATCACTGATCAACCGGGCTATCTCTCGCATCTGCTCCGTTCCCATCCCCCGGGAAGTCAAAGTAGGTGTGCCCAGCCTGATGCCGCTCGTAATCTGCGGCGTTGTCGGATCAAATGGAATAACGTTTTTATTTACAGTAATATTAACTTTATCTAAAAGTCGTTCCGCTTCCATCCCCGTAATCTCTTTTTTCCGCAAATCAAGCAAAACTAAATGAGTGTCTGTACCACCGGTGAGCAAATCGAAGCCAAATTCACTTAGAGCATCCGCCAAGACAGAAGCGTTTCGTAACACAGCTTTCTGATAATCTACATAATCGGATGATTGAGCTTCTTTTAAAGCAACGGCCTTGGCAGCAATGATATGCATCAACGGTCCACCCTGTAAACCGGGAAACACCGCCTTGTCAATTGCCGATGCATATTCATGTCGGCAAAAAATTATGCCGCCTCTCGGACCACGAAACGTTTTATGCGTAGTCGCAGTAACGACATCTGCACAAAGTACCGGATTGGGATGCAACCCAGCTGCTACCAGACCGGCAGTATGAGCCATATCAACCATGAAAACAGCTCCCACTTCCCGTGCAATCTCCTGAAAGGCTTCAAAGTCGATGCACCGCGGATAAGAGCTAGCACCGGCAATAATAAGTTTCGGCTTAGTGGCATGAGCTTTTTTTCGCACAACTTCCATATTGATCAGGCCGGACTCAAAATCTACCCCGTATCTGAATGACTGATAATAGCGGCCCGAAATATTAACTTTACTGCCGTGGGTCAGATGCCCTCCATGGCTCAGATCCATTCCTAAAATGCGATCTCCCGGGTTTAACAGAGCGAGATAAACAGCCATATTTGCTGAAGTACCTGAGTGAGGTTGCACATTAACATGCTCCGCCTCGAACAGCTCTCTCGCGCGGTTACACGCAAGTTCTTCAGCCTGGTCCACATAGGTGCAGCCCCCGTAATAGCGAGCCCCTGCGTAACCTTCTGCATATTTATTGGTTAATATTGACCCCTGCGCCTCCAGAACAGCCCTGCTGACCAGGTTTTCTGAGGCAATCATAATAAGATTTTCTTCCTGCCGACGTTGCTCATCACTAATTACTGAAGCCAACTCAGGGTCTACTACCCACAGTAGATTTGACACTATTTTGCTAGATTTTGTGCTCATTTCGACTTCATCAACTCCACCATAAATTATAAATAAACTGCAGGCATAAAATTACCTATTATTCCAACAAAGAGATCTTTTCGATGCGGCGGTTGTGCCTTCCACCATCAAAAGGAGTAGCTAAAAAAACATCCACTATATCCGCAGCTAACCCCGATCCGATAACCCGGGAACCCATCGCTAGAACAGTGGCATCAGTATGCGCCCTGGCACATCGAGCCGAATATGTTTCACCACATAAAGCCGCGCGAATTCCGGCATGCTTATTTGCCGCAATCGTCATGCCTATACCGGTTCCACAAATAAGTATCCCGCGGTTAAATTCACCCGCCAAAATTGCTTTGCTTACAGCCACGGCAATATCAGGGTAATCAATTCTATTTTCACAAAACACACCGAAATCTTTAAACGACATACCAGTTTGCTCAAGATGTTTTCTAATCTGTTCCTTCAGATTGAATCCGGCATGATCGCTGCCCAAAGCCACCCTCATTGATCTGACCTCCCTCCAACTTATTGGTAATCTTCTGTATACAGCAGCGGATATCCTCTAAAATCACACGGTATTCGCGAAGAGATAACCCATAAGGATCTTCTATATCGCCATATTGTGCGATACCAGCATAATCCTTCAGAAGATGTGTTTTTTGCCCTGCAAAAGGGAAACGAACCAGCAGTTGCTCTTTAAGTTTTTCAGTCATTACCAAAATCAGGTCTGCAAGATCAATAATTTCTGTGTTGAGATTCACAGCTGCATGTTTTTTCATATCCATACCTTCACAACTTAGCAGCTGTCTTGCCGGTTCAGATATTTTATCTCCCGCATTAGCTGCCAGGCCTGCCGACATTACATGAATTTTAGAGGCAAGGTCCTCATCATAAACAGCTTGCCTCATCAGAGCTTCTGCTATGGGGCTGCGGCATGTATTGCCGCTACACACAAACAAAATAGTAAACACAGAATATCTCCTTATCATTTAACAAGATCTGTCCTACAGCTGTTCACTTGCTCAAACTGTTCAAGCTTTTAGTACACGCACTGCAGCTCTGCCAAGGCGGTTCATCACCGCGAGACCTAACCCTTTTTCATCAATTTTTTCTGCCAGGATAATATCTGCACCCCAGCAATCCATCTCTCTGAGGGTTTTGTAAAGACTGGCTGCTAACCGCTGTGCAATATCACTATCGTGCAAGCACCCTTGTAAAACAGAATTCAACAACCCTACTTTTAAACCTCTGCTGCTGTAATAATCGAACAGAGATTGTACCAGTATGCGCCTCCTTGCGCAAGAACCGGTAACCAGAATTAAAGGTGCTCGTGGTGAATAGTGGCGGTATTTCATCCCCGGTGAAAGAGGCACGCCCTGAAAGCTGTGCCGACCGGCCAAAGCTACTTTGCATCCCAGGGCCGACTCCAATTGAGCGCGGGTAATTCCGCCCGGACGCAAAATGGTCGGCTGGCGGCTGGTCAAATCCAGTACTGTTGACTCCACTCCAATTGGACAAGGGCAACATTTGATCACGATATCGATACGACCTGCCAAGTCCGCTAGAACATGTTTGTACGTTGTCGGACTGGGCCGACCAGAACGGTTAGCACTTGGGGCGGCAATCGGCACACCAGAAGCCAATATAAGTGCAAGTGCTACCTTGTGATCGGGCATACGTACTGCGACTGTTCCAAGACCAGCGCTGACAAGAGCGGGGATCCTGTTCGAGCGGGGCAGTATCAGGCTTAGAGGGCCAGGCCAAAACTGTTGCGCTAACCGGTGAGCAGAATCCGGGACCGCAGTAGACACTTCCTCCAACTGCTTAACCTCGGCAATATGTACAATCAAAGGATTATCTGCAGGACGACCTTTGGCGACATAAATGCGAGTTACAGCTTTTGCATCAGTGGCTGCTGCACCCAATCCGTAGACTGTTTCTGTAGGAAAAGCCACCAACCCACCTTGCCTGATAACCTGAGCAGCCCTAACAATAGAGCTCTGGTCATCAGGCAACAAAATCGTATTAGTTGTTCTGAATTCTGTATAACGCATTTTCCTTCCTCATCTTTCAACAGAAAAAAACACCAAAGCACCGCCCAGAATATAAACGATCGCCGCGATCAGAAAGATCACTTTTTAGTCTTCACGGACCAGATGCACGATATTGGTGCCATGATAACTACTCGCTCCAGGTTGTGCAGAAGATCCTGACAAATTATATCTGTGTTCGGTCTCCCGTCTCTATTTGCATACCGGAAAACATCATCTGCATACCAAACAAAAAAAGACCCAAGCCATCGATGGTGCCAAAAACCATCGTTCAAAATAAAACTTAAGCCTCTTGGGTTCAAGTTAGCTTCTTTACATTTTTCGCTTGCCTTGTTTATTATAAGGTATCTGATTTCCTTTTTCAATTTTTTCTTTCCACCAGGTAGTAATTAGCCTTTTAAATTAAAAGTCTTTAAAAACGATACCCCCTTATCTCTCCAAAAATAGTGAACTTCTTCAGAATGATAATATACAATCTAATAAGGAAGCGCCAAAACATGCCGACTTTCGTTGGACGAAGTATCAAGAAACCCGAAATACGTGTTGCGCTTTGAGTAAAATGCAGGTGGCATAGGTTGTCTTGTGATACAATGATAACGGACTTTTTAAAGGGAGAGATAATTTATGGCTGATTTAATTCGTTTTGGAATTTCCATGGAAAAAGAACTCCTTGCACGCCTCGACCAAGAGATCGTCGCCAGTAAATACGCTAACCGATCGGAGGCAATCAGAGATTTGATTCGGAACCAGCTGGTAGAACTTGACTGGTCACAGGATGAAGAGGAGGTTGCTGGAACGATTACGCTGATCTATAATCATCACGTAAGAG
>DATIKA010000041.1:0-5166 GCA_035478055.1 Candidatus Limnocylindrales bacterium
GGCAGGCAGGCAGCCGAGCTGATCCGGCCGGTCAGCAGGTTCGTTTTTCCCTGGCGTATTTTATCCATCGTTGCTCAACCTCAGTTAACTGAAAATATCTAACCCCAAATGAAGTATGAGGACCAACAAATTAACAGAGATGATCAAAAAAGACCAGGTGCCTGAATATCAGACCCTGATCTTTTATTTAACAGAACCTTTTGCCGGCAGGTAGAGATAAAATGTGGTGCCCTTACCCTCTTCACTGCTGACCATAATCATCCCTCCGGCGGCACGGGTCAGCTCTTTGACCAGGGCAAGGCCGATGCCCGACCCGGTCCGGTTCGACGCCCGTTCGCGGGAATAGTCAGCGCGGAAAAAGCGTTCAAAGATGTAAGGCAAATGCTCTGCTTTGATCCCAATGCCGTTATCGCTTACCGTGATCATCACCATCTTTTCCAACCGCTTCTGCGCCTCCTTACCGGCTATATTTTCCTGACCCAGCGGTAAGATCGCTTCGGCGTCTATTACAGGATTTTTCTGCAAAGCAATCCGAACCGCACCCCCTGGTTCGGTATAACGATAGGCATTTTCGAGCAGGTTGCCAATTATTTTTCCCAGGTTTGCCGGATCCTGAAAAACAGTCAGGCTTTCCGCAGGCAGTTTAATCGACAGGTCAATTTTTTTGCCTTGCAAAAGTGGCTTAAAAGAGGCCGCCTTATCGGCCAACAACCGGTTCAAATCGATCTCTTCCCGGTTCTGTCTGCTCCGGCCGGAGCCTTCCGCCCACGCCAGTTCATCAAGATCGGCAATCACCCGGTTTAGGTGCAAAATTTCTTCAAGAAGAATGCCCATGTTTTTCTCATCCGCCGGCAAAACGCCTTCTCTTACTGCCTCTACGTAACTGCGCAGTGTGGTTAAAGGAGTGCGCAGTTCATGTGACAGATCGGCCACTGATCTCATCCGCAGCTTTTCAAGCTCCTGCAGGTTACCGGCCATCTGGTTAAAACTTTTGGCCAAGTCGTCAAATTCACGATTGCCGTAAGCAGGCAGCTGCCGGGAGTAATCTCCCCGGGAGATCTGGATAGCGGCTCCGGCTACCTCCTCCAGGGGGCGGGAAAGACGGCGAGAAAAAAGAATGCCGAGGATCAGGGCGACACCAAAAGCAATAAGCCCGGTCCAGAGCAGAGAACGCCCTATTGCACGTCGAAAGACCAGATCCTGATGCCTCCAGGCGCTGCTTATCCCGATTGCGGGGTGGGCAATAATCAACTCCCCGATTTGCCGGTTTTCATATTCCAGCTGGTAGCGGTATGCTTCGATTTGCGAAAGATCGACCGATTCAACCGGGGTCATCATCATGTGCCGGCGCCGACCCTGTCCACTGTCAAAAATCAGTGTTCCCTGCTCATCCGCAAGTAAAAGGCGGGTGCCGGTGCTCATGGCAATATGAAACAGCGGCATCCGGATCCCGGTCCAGTCACCGCTGGCAGCATAATATTCTTCCAGGGCCGTTGCTATCTGATGGTTGAGCGTTTCTTCCCGCTCCCGAAAATAATCCTGCAGATGCCTTTCAAATGAATAATTGAAGATCAGCAGAAAAAACAGCAGAGTTGCCGCAGCAATCAGCACAAAGAAAAATACCAAGCGCACCCATAAAGATTGCGGCCTGGTCGAATCAGCGCTCATCATATTTATACCCTACCCCATAGACAGTTTTGATCAACGCAGGCATTCCGGCGATATGCATTTTCTGGCGTAAATTTTTGATGTGGGCATCAATAGCCCGGTCTTCAGTTAAACTATCGTAACCGAAAAGTGAATCAGCCAGCTGGGCACGCGAAAAAACACGAGCCGGCCGGCGGGCCAGGTGTACCAGGAGATTGAATTCCGTAGGGGTCAAATCAAGGTTCGCTTCCCGCCAGGTGATGCTGTGGGCCATGGTGTCAATCACCAGATCACCTCCAGCCAGGATTAGGAAATCAGTCAACAGGGCGCCATCAGGGTCTTTGCGGCGCAGTATGGTCTTGACACGGGCTACCACTTCTTGCGGGCTGAATGGTTTAACCACGTAATCATCAGCGCCCAGACCGAGGCCATATATTTTATCTTCAAGCGTGGTTTTCGCCGTCAGCATGATCACAGGCACACGGGAACCTGCCTGACGAATGCGACGGCAAACTTCTTCACCACTCAAGCCAGGCAGCATCAGATCCAGAATAATTAAGTCCGGTTCCGTGGCATGCATCAACCGCAGTGCTTCCAGGCCATCCCCGGCAGTCACAACCGCATAACCTTCCCGTTCAAGATATGCCTGCAATACATGGGCAATCTTCTGTTCGTCATCAACCACGAGGACTTTCAGCTTTTCCAGGCTGCTCCACTCCTGCAATCGGTTGTCTATATTGTAACCAACCTGCCGTAAAAAGAAAAGCCGCCGGCAGCGACAGCAAAGACTTTTTCAGGAAACCGGCGGCAATCTTACGGTAGGTCAGATTCGGATCAAATTCATAACTGCCGGTTAATTGCGCCAGCAGGGATGGGAACCTCTTCCCCAACCGCCTTCCGGACCACCTTCCTCAAACCGGCCGAACATTCCGCCTGCTCGATCAAAACCTTCTTCGAGCCTTCTCTGGAAACGTTCTTCCATCCGCTGAATAATTCTTTCTCCCTCTTCGGCTGTCAGGTTACCGAGTTCAACATGCCTTTGAACAATCATCACCCTAAGCTGTTGCATCTCCTCGTGAAGTGCTTCGAGGGTCGAATCAGATGCCGGAGTCGTCGGTTCATTTTCCTGGGCAAAGACGGCGAATGAGACAAACAGGGTCAACGCCAGGGACACTACCAGTAGTATAGCAATTAACTTCTTGGACATTTTATAATCCCCTTTCATTTTTGGATCTGTCTGGATTATAGAACAACAATGTGAAGATCCGGTGAAGATATCTGACAGCTTTCATGAAGAACCCGGGATCTTGAGCATTTAATTTTTTGCCTTGAGCGTATCAACGCAGAGTCATTTCTGCGGGCAAATGACTACACGGCGCACATTGAGTTTAGCATACACCTTACAGCCGGCCGCGACTATTTCCATAGAAGGCCTGATAGCGTGAAATTGTTTGCCATCAATAAACTGGAGCCATTACAAAATAGATACCCCAGGGAAAAGGGCTGCGGTCATTTTAGTCTCGCCTCCATCGTCCGGCCTGATAATCAGCCCCATCCTTTTCGCCCCATGGTCAGTGCCATTATCAAGCGGGAAAATGCCGAAAGCATAATAGTCGGTCCTGTCTTCCACATTGCCGTCAATAAAATCTGCCTTGCCCGCGAAGTCGGCCACAAATTTGCGGCGCGTCTGGTGGTAAATTACTGCCTCTGTGTTCCCCTTTTCCAGGGTGCCGATGCGGTGATGTAATGTGATCGCGGGCGACTTACCCTTGATGGGCCAATATGATAAAATAATGGCGACAGAGTTAGTTTACAACGACCCGGCAGGAGACTGCAGGGCAAAAAACTATCTGGCCGGCAATAATTGCCACTGCGCGGCCGGGGGAAATATGGAAAGCAAACGGTTCCAAAAACATAATCAGTGGTCAAAGGTGGAAAGTTTAACTTGAAAAGGATATTAGTGGTTTTCGGCACCCGGCCGGAGGCAATCAAAATGGCACCGCTGATCAGGAAAATCGCTGACCGTAAAGATTTTTTGGTCAGAGTTTGCGTAACGGCCCAACACCGGGAGATGCTTGATCAGGTCTTGAAGCTGTTTGCCATAAAAGCAGATTATGATTTAGATCTAATGAGTGCCGGGCAAACAATAAGCAATATCACGATCCGGGTGCTAAACGGCATGGAAGGGGTTCTGGAGCAGGAAAAACCTGATCTGGTATTGGTTCATGGTGATACCACTACCACCATGGCTGCCGCTTTGGCTGCATTTTATCAACAGCTGCCGGTCGGCCATGTGGAGGCCGGCCTGCGGAGCGGAAATATTTATTCACCCTATCCGGAGGAGATGAACCGGCGAATCACCAGCTCCATCGCTACCTTGCATTTTGCCCCGACCGTCGGGAACAGGCAAAACCTGCTGCAAAGCGGGGTTAAAGGCGAAAATATCTTTGTAACCGGCAATACGGTAATTGATGCTTTGCACATGGTGATCACGCAAAACTATATATTTCCTGACTCCCTGCTTAACGAACTCGATTACGCGAACAAGCGAGTTATTTTAATGACGGCGCATCGGCGCGAAAACTGGGGTGACGCGATGCGCAACATCTTTCTTGCGATCCGAGGCCTATTAGAAAGCAATCCTGACACGGAATTAGTATTTCCTGTCCACATGAACCCAAGAGTCAAAGATGCAGCTCAGTTTATATTCGGTGATCTGCCGCAGGCTCATCTTGTGATGCCCCTCGATTACGCTTCTTTTGCCAACCTGATGGCGCGCTCGTATTTTTTGCTCACCGATTCCGGCGGAATTCAGGAAGAGGCACCGGCATTGGGTAAGCCGGTTATCGTATTACGAACCGAAACTGAACGGCCTGAAGCGGTAGAGGCAGGTACGGTCAAGATCGCCGGAGTTGAAAAAGAGGCGATCATTCGCATCGCGCAGGAACTCCTGGACAACAGGGATGAATATGAAAAAATGGCCCGGGCGGTTAACCCTTATGGGGATGGGAAGGCTGCAGAACGAATCGTAACTGCGCTTACGGAATGGTTCGCGCAAAGCCGAATGTCTAGGGGACGGGGTTGTTGACAACCTTTTCGGTGCGGCAAAAGAAAATTTTTGCCCTGACGGCTTAGTCATCATTCAAAGAAGGCTCATAAAAAAAATTTGAAGCCTTGCCGAGATCATGGATAAAGCCAAAAGGCTGGAATCATGAATAACGCTACCAGGATCAGCAGTACGAAAACTGCCCCCAGTAATATGACAGCAAGACTTTTGGCCCGCCGGTACTCCTCATCCTTACCGGCCACATAGTAGTAAACTGCAAGACCCGTAGCAACAAGGAAAACCACTCCAACCAGCCAAACCAAAAACATTATAAAAATCGAAAAGAACCCGCCCATCGCCATCATCGTAATTTACCTCATTTCTTAAACTCTTGATCTAAATCTCTTACCGATCTGAAATGCCCTTCCCGCGCCGGACCGATGACTTTCCTTTTTGGCCGCCAGCCAATTATT
>DATIKA010000042.1:0-11058 GCA_035478055.1 Candidatus Limnocylindrales bacterium
CGCCAAGCTGGTAAAAATGATCGGAGCCGACGGGGCGATTGTTACCGAGGAAGGGTTTGGGAACCCCGATACCGACCTGGTTATGAACTGCCGTAAATTAGAGGACCTGGGAGTAAAGACAGTTCTGATCACTGACGAGTACGCCGGCCGGGATGGCGCTTCGCAGTCTCTGGCTGACGCTGTGCCCCAGGCGAATGCTGTGGTCAGTGTCGGTAATGCCAATGAGGTGATCGCTCTGCCAGCCTGCAGGAAGATTATTGGCGACCTGCAAACGGCTGAAATTATTGCCGGCGGATTTGCCGGGTCTCTGAGTCTTGACGGCGGCATCAAGGTGGAGATCCAGGCTATTATGGGATCTACCAACGAATTGGGATTCAGCAAACTGCGAGGCGAGGGATTCTAGCTGGCAATGCTGGTATTTTCGCTATCGAATGCCAAATAAGGAGAGGAGGGGAATCATGGTTATGAAGAAGAAATTGCGCATAGTCCACTATCTTAACCAATTTTTTGGGCAAATTGGCGGTGAAGATAAGGCCGGGGTCGGCCCCCAGGTTAAGTCGGGTCACGTGGGACCCGGGATAGCACTAGCCCAAGCCCTGGGAGAAGAGGGCGAGATTGTAGCCACGATCATTTGTGGTGACAATTATGTTGCTGCTAACCTGGAACAGGCAAAGGAAGAGATTTTGGAGTTGATCAGGCAGCAAAAACCAGATGCACTGGTGGCCGGGCCGGCCTTTAATGCCGGTCGTTACGGTGTCGCATGTGGTATGGTGGGCCAAACGGTGGCCCGGGAAATGGGCATTCCGGTGGTGACCGGAATGTTTATGGAAAATCCAGGCGTTGAAATCTATCGGAAAGATTTGTACATCATCGCGACGGAAGATTCGGCCCGTGGTATGCGGGAAGCCATCCCCGCCATGGCGGCATTACTTCTGAAACTGGCCCGCGGGGAAGAAATCGGCTCTCCTGCCGAAGAAGGGTATCTGCCCCGGGGGATCAGACAAAATTATTTTGCCGCGGAGAATGGAGCAGTACGGGCGGTAAAGATGCTGACTGCCAAGCTAAAGGGAGAACCCTTTACGACGGAGTTGCCTATGCCCGACTTTGATCGCGTCCAACCCAATCCACCGGTGGTTGATATGCATAAAGCCACCGTCGCCCTTGTAACATCCGGGGGCATTGTGCCCAAGGGTAATCCGGATCGGATCGAGTCTTCCAGTGCATCCAAGTTCGGGAAGTACAACCTGGAGGGCTTTACGGATTTGACCGCTGAGACACACCAGACAGCCCATGGCGGTTACGACCCGGTTTATGCCAACCAGGATCCGGACAGGGTATTGCCTCTGGATGTCATGAGAGACCTGGAGACAGAGGGTGTTTTCGGGAAGCTTCACACCTATTATTACGCCACTGTCGGGAATGGGACTTCAGTGGCCAATGCAGTCAAGTACGGGGCAGCCATAGCAGCCGAGCTGAAAGAAGCAGGGGTTAACGCAGTCATCCTAACATCCACGTGAGGCACCTGCACTCGCTGCGGTGCAGCGATGGTGAAAGAAATAGAGCGGGCCGGCCTGCCGGTGGTACATATGTGTACCATTGTTCCAATCTCACTAACGGTAGGGGCCAATCGGATTGTGCCGGCGGTAGCAATCCCCTACCCTCTTGGAAACCCGGAACTACCCCCCGCGGAGGAAAAGGCATTACGACGCCGGTTGGTTGAAAAGGCTTTGCGCGCTTTGCAAACAGAAGTTGAAGGGCAAACCGTGTTTGAAAAATAAAAGTTATAAGAACTCAGCCTCACAAATATGGTAATTTATGGCTACATGAATTTGCCGTGTTGCTGCGGATAACTTTTCAACTCATGAGCGAAGCAGCGTTGGTCCGCGGGCCGACTGAGCCGGGACCAATGGAATTCCGAACAGTTTTGTTCGGGCGGTGGAGGAATTGGCCGCAGGTAACGAGAAGATGCTGTAAAATAGGCAGTGGCCTGTCTACCGCAGTGGTCGACCATCCGGATTGGGTGTAGGCAGCCCGTGTTCCGATACTCCGGTGGGAGAAGAATGGTAGATGTCTTGTCTGGCTTTCTTTTATTGCCTGATAGGGTCTGGTTTGGTTTAGACGGTATCCGTCTGGAGTAATGGATTTTAAAGGAGCTGAGATTTGATGAAATTCGCAGGGGTTACTATAGTAGTTCCTCGCGAGATTATGGCCGGCGAGAAACGGGTAGCGGTAGTTCCGGAAACTGTAAAAAAGTTTACCGAAGCCGGTGCAAAAGTAATAGTGGAAACAAGCGCTGGTAAAGACGTTTACATGGATGACGAACAATATCGTGCGGCCGGAGCTGAAATAGCGCCCGGTGCTTCTGAATTGTACAGCCGGGCAGGGTTGATCCTGAAGGTTAAGGAGCCACAATTAAATAAAGAAACCGGTGTGCATGAACTTGAACTTTTTCCGGAAGGAAGCGTGCTGGCATGTTTTCTGCATCCGGCCAACCCGCTCAACCACGATATGGTCAAGGGTCTGGCCGGGAAGAATATTACCAGTTTTACCTTTGACAGCATACCGCGTATCTCCAGAGCCCAACAGATGGATGTGCTCACTTCTATGAGCACAGCAGCGGGTTACAAGGCAGTGATCAATGCCGCCAACCACTTGCCCCGCTTTCTGCCGATGATTCCGACCGCCTCGGGAATTGTTGGTCCGGCGCAAGTCCTTGTGGTTGGGGTTGGAGTAGCCGGTCTTCAATCGTTGGCTACAGCCAAACGGTTGGGAGCGAAAATTAAGGCTCTTGATATTCGAGCCGAGGCAAACGAGCAGGCTAAAAGTCTTGGTGCAGAAATTGTTCCTTTTGACCTGCCCGAAGGTATGGGAATTGGCGAAGGCGGCTATGCCTGCTCGCTGTCGGAAGAATGGTGTGACCGCGAGAAAACGGCGCTGATGCCTTATGTCTCAAGCAGCGATTTGATCATCCTTTCCGCACTGATCCCTGGTGAAGAAGCCCCGATCCTGCTCGATCAAGCCATGGTTGGCAACATGAAAAAAGGTTCCGTCATAGTGGATATCTCCATCGATCAGGGTGGCAACTGCTCATTGAGCCGACACGGCGAAGAATACGACTACAACGGGATATTCATCAGCGGAGTGGCTAATATACCTGCATACCTGCCGGTTGATGCCACAAAAATGCTCGCTCAGAACGTTTGGTTTTATCTAAACCATATCGTAACTGACGGGAAAGTTGTAAGTGACTCCGCTGACGAGATTATTGTGCAATCGCTGGTTACCAGAGGCGGAAAAGTAGTGCATGAAGGTACCCTGAAAGCATTTGGTAGTGTGAGGGAATAAAACTGCAAATTTTTTAACCGGGTGGGAGGTCTTCAGATTTGATCTGGACGATTCTGTTTTTTTTGGCAGTCTGTATTTTGCTTGGGTACCGGGTAATTGCTGCGGTTCCGCCGCTTCTGCACACGCCGCTGATGTCGGGCATGAACGCGTTATCCGGAATTACTGTTTTAGGGTCTTTGGTAATCTATGCCGTTGCCCCTCCTGTGGTGAGGAGTTTGGCGGTGGTATCGATTTTGCTGGCTACGGTCAATGTGGTGGGTGGATTCTGGGTTACAGAACGCATGCTGCGTATGTTCACGCATGATCGAAAAGACGGAGAAGGTGAAGTCGCCTGATGCTGATCAATTTGATCATCCCCGCATTGATCACTGCTGGTTTCCTGGTTGGAATTCACCTGATGCAGTCACCGCGCACTGCCCTGTGGGGAAACAGGCTGGGCGCACTATGCATGTTGTTGGCTCTTGTTTTTGTTTTTTTGACTACCCCTGAACTGCGCAACTCAATAGCTTGGCTCTACCTGCTGTTCGGCGGTATCGCCGGTATTGCCATGGGGCAAAAAATAAAAATGATTCAGATGCCGCAGGCAGTTGCGCTGTTGAACGGTTTCGGGGGCGGAGCCTCTGCGTTGGTAGCGGGCACTGCTATGGCCATTGGCGCCGCAGCGTCGACTCCCTGGCTTTTCTGGTTCACCGCTGCCCTGGCCCTGGCGATTGGCACGCTAACGTTTAGCGGTAGCCTGGTTGCCGCTTTAAAACTGCAGGGCTGGATTTCGCAGCGACCGCAGATTATCGGAGGGCATAGTATAATTCTTTTTCTCCTTCTGCTGATCGGTTTATTCCTGGTTTTACTGGTATCTTTTACCGGAACGACGGCCTACCTGCTGCTTGTAATTGCCGTATTCATTTGTTACGGTCTGCTGATGGCTGTGCGCGTCGGCGGTGCCGATATGCCGGTGATCATCTCTTTTCTCAATTCTCTCTCGGGAGTTGCCGCTTCCGTAAGCGGTCTGGCTGTCGGCAATATTCTGTTAGCTGGTGTTGGGGCACTGGTGGGAGTGGCTGGTATGATCTTAACTCAGCTGATGTGTCGGGCTATGAACCGCAACCTTTTTGCCGTTCTCGGTGGTTTTCGAACAGTGGTGCTGCCAATATCACCGGCAGATGCGGACGAAAAAGTTTCTGGCAACAAAAGTGCGCTTACCGTTGAACACATCCCTGCGCTGCTAAACGAAGCGCAAAAAATAGTGATCGTGCCGGGTTATGGTATGGCGTTGGCCCAGGCACAGCAGGCGGTTAAGGAGCTAGCTGATGCTCTCGAGAGTCGGGGAAAAGAAGTGAAAATGGCCGTACACCCTGTTGCCGGCAGAATGCCCGGTCACATGAATGTTCTCTTGGCCGAGGTTGGCATCGACTACGACAAGCTTTACGATATGGAAGCGATCAATCCACTGTTTTCTGAAACTGATCTGGTTATTGTGATTGGTGCCTGCGATGTGATCAATCCTGCGGCCTCAACTGCAGAAGGAACACCTATCTATGGCATGCCTATCCTGAAAGCTTTCGAAGCGACGCATATTATCGTCTGCAACCTTGATGAAAAACCGGGCTATTCAGGAGTCGAAAACACTCTTTACCTGCGAGGCAATGTCGTTACTTTGTGGGGCAATGCAGCCGAAACTGTTCCCGGCCTTACTGCCGCAATAATCTAGAATAATTCAGGGACACTTTAAAAATTATTCATAATTTCTAAAGTGTCCCTGAATTATTTGTTCCTATATTACTTGGCGGCGCAGGCGCAGCGAGTTAAGCAGTACGGAGACAGAAGACATGGCCATGGCCAGTGCGGCAATTTCTGGCCGCATCAGCCCGAGGCTGGCCAGCGGGATGGCCAGAATATTGTAGCCAAACGCCCAGCCCAGGTTTTGTTTGATGATCTTGAATGTATTTCGGGCCAGGTTCAGCGCTGTTACCACTGAAGAAAGGTCACCTCGGATGAGAGTAATGTCGGAAGCTTCAATGGCGATATCTGTTCCGGTACCGATGGCAATGCCCACGTTCGCCTGCGCCAACGCCGGAGCATCGTTAATGCCATCACCTACCATGGCTACCGTTAAGCCTTCCGCCTGCAGCCGTCGCACTTCCGCTTCCTTCTGGTCCGGCAGAACCTGATCCAAAACGCGTGTTATGCCGACCTGCCGCGCTATGAACCTGGCTGTGCGCTCGTTATCGCCGGTCAGCATGACAGTGGCCAGGCCGATATTATTTAAAGCAGCTATGGCTTGTGCGCTGTCTGCTTTTACTGTATCTGCCACGGCGATGATCCCGGCTAGTTTTCCATTTACAGATACCAGCATTGCAGTTTTCCCATCATTTTCCAGCGAAGAAAGCGTATCTTCAGCATTACTGGTGTCAATGCCGTGCTCTGCCATCAGTTTCCTGTTGCCCAGCAAGTGCTGCTGCCCGTCAATCCGGGTGCGGATCCCTTTACCTGGAATAGCCATAAAATCTTCCACTTTCAATAAAGCCAGCCCCTGGGCGGCGGCGGCTTTGACTAATGCCTGCCCCAGGGGATGTTCAGAACCAACTTCTCCGCTGGCAGCCAGCTGAAGCAGCTCTTTTTCATCTGTCTTTCCCAGCGATATAACATCGGTCAAAGATGGCTCTCCTTTGGTAATGGTGCCTGTTTTATCAAAGATGATGGTATCTACCTTCAGCAGAGTCTGCAGACTTTCGGCATCTTTAACTAAGATACCATTTTCAGCGCCGATTCCTGTTCCAACCATAATAGCTGTAGGTGTGGCCATGCCTAAAGCACAGGGACAGGCAATCACCAGCACTGCCACTGCAGCAAAAATGGCGCGCTCAATTGCACCCGGGCCGCCGTAGAACAGCCATCCGGCAAAGGTGGCAATGGCAATCAGGAGCACAACCGGCACGAAATAGCCGGTGACCCGGTCGGCCAGTATCTGGATCGGAGCTTTGGACCCCTGGGCTTCTTCCACCATGCGAATAATCTGCGCCAGAAAAGTATCCTTGCCTACTCGGGTAGCTTTAAATTTAATCAAGCCGTATTTGTTGATGGTAGCGCCAACTACAGCATCGCCCACTGTTTTTTCTACAGGAAGGCTTTCCCCACTGACCATGGATTCATCAATGCTGGTGTAGCCTTCGAAAATTTCACCATCCACCGGTATTTTTTCGCCCGGACGCACTACCAGTAAATCGCCGACCATGACCTTTTCCACTGCAATTTCTTTTTCCTCACCATCGATCAGGATAATCGCTGTTTTAGCGCCAAGCTCCAGCAGTTTTTTTATAGCACCGCTGGTTTTGCTTTTGGCCAAAGCTTCCAGGTAACGGCCAAGTAGGTGGAATGACATTATCATACCGGAAACTCCCATGAATGAGACAGTGCCGGGCCGGAAGAAAGCGACAATCCCCCAAACATAGGCAGACAGTGTTCCGAGAGAAATAAGCACGTCCATATTGGCACTGCCATGTCTGACCGAGCGCCAGGCCCCACGGTGGGTCGGCAAACCCGCCCAAAAGACAATGGGCGTAGCCGCAAAAAGTTTTATCCAGTGATGGTATGGAACATGCGCGATGTTAAAGTATTCCAGAAGCATGATCATTTCCGTGACAAAGGTCACTGATAAAACAAAAATAAGGATTCTTTTCTTGCCAGTAAGTTCAGCCCTCTCACGAGCGTCTCTATCCAAGGGTAAACTGGTGTCTGCAACTTCTTCATTCAGAACTACGTAGCCTAGCCCCGTTATAATCTGCCGTATTTTGCTTGGCTCCGCTACTACCGGGTTATATGTTATCGTTACCTTTTCTGCGGCAAAGTTAACTACCGCTTCCTGAACGCCATCGGTTCTGTTCAGCGCTTTTTCAATGCTCGCTGCGCAGGCGGCACAAGTCATACCGCCGACAGCTATAGTTTCCTTGACTGACGCTTCTGTAGTGTTCACTATTTCGCCTCCGCTTTTAGGTTTCTACAGTTCTTCTACTGCTCCGGGGAGCATCTTTACCGTAACAAGTTAGCGGCTATATGTCAAGCTGCGCGGCCGTGTGTTTGGAGTCCGAGCAGCAGCATGCTGCTGGATTGAAACGGACGACTTCCCCTAAAGTTCAAGTATTGGGGAAGGGTAACAGGTTGAAATAAGCGCCGGGGCGACGACAGTTATACCTTGAATGCAGGATTTCCCGAAACCGCGATGTAACATTTAACGTTTGTATATGCTAAAATTACATTGTATGAGCAAGAACGCGAGGATTATGAAAATAGCTTACTCCCCAAATGTGAATAGAAGAGGTGTGGCGGCGGTGAAGAAATTCAGCTTTGCGTATGGCGAAGAAGAATTTATCTGCAGGCTTAACCCGGATAATGTGCTGGGAATTCTTCGGTCAAAACACCTGCCGTCACCGGCTAGCGAGGAAGCGGTGGTTCGCAAGGCGGTAGAAAACCCCATTGGCTCCCTGCGCCTGAGGGACATTGCCAGGTCTGGCGAAAAAGCATGTATTATCATTGGTGACATGACAAGACTGTGGGCACGCTATCATGTAATGGTGCCTGTAATTCTCGAGGAACTGAGTCAGGCCGGGGTACCCGATAAGGACATAACCATCATATCCGCGACCGGGGCCCATCGCCTGCAAACAGCTGCTGAGCATGAGCAACTCATCGGCATAGAGATTTACAAACGTATCAAAGTGGTGGACCACGATTGCCATGCCGACAATTTAGTTGATCTTGGCACAACCTCTCGGGGCACTCCCGTGCGTATTAACCGCCGGGTGTACGAAGCAAACCGCACTATCCTCACCAGCGGCATCGTCCATCATTTCCTGGCCGGATACGGAGGCGGGAAAAAGGCGATTATGCCCGGAGTCTCCAGCTTCGAAAGCATTATGGCCAACCACAAGCTCGCTTTGAATCCAAACGGACCGGGCCTTAATCCCGATGTGCGGGCAGGAAAGCTTAAAGGCAACCCTCTTGCTGAAGATATGGTGGAAGCGGCACGCATGGCCGGTGCCGATTTTATTGTCAACAGTATCGTAAACGACGAGCATAAAGTGGCGTTGGCTGTAGCCGGAGACCTAACTGCAGCTCATGAGGCCGGCTGTGTAATGGTGGATGAATATTTCGGAGTGCCAATCACCGAATTAGCTGATTTGGTCATCGCATCCTGCGGCGGTTACCCGAAAGATATCAACCTCTACCAAACTTACAAAACTGCCCACAACATGGTCAGAGCGATGAAGCAGGGTGGAGTTGGTATTCTTATTTCCGAGTCCTGCGAAGGAATTGGCAATGATAGATTTCGCACTATTTGCACCGACTTCTGTGACAATGAGGAGCGGGAGCATGAACTGAAAAACAATTATGAGATTGCCAGCTTCATGGGATACACACAACTCCTCTGGGCTCAGGAAAACAGTATCATTGCCGTAACCAGCCTTCCCGACGAACAAATCCGTGCAATGGGTATGATTCCGGCCCGCACGCTAGATGAGGCTTTATCTGTCGCCGGAGGCCTTCTCACCAGCAATTACAAGGGTTACCTGATGCCGTTGGCAGCCACCACATTCCCGATGTTCAACAAGTAATGAACACATCCGCGGATGGTCTTAACAGTTAAACGCTATCGCTTCTATATTGTAGTCATAAAAGTCCGTGATTTTCCGTTGGAAGTTGTATAATTGGCTCGAAGCGTTGACGATTTTTTTTAGCACAGGTCAATAAATTCACGTTTTTTATTTTTTCAGGTGTACCGCAGCATGATCGAAAAAGGAAAGTAGCTGAGCAAACGCATTTCTTTTGATCTGATGGTTGTCCTGACGGATGTTTGAAAGCATAAATTTGCTTGTTAGCTTTGTTCGAAAGGAGGTTTTACGGTGACCGTCTACAATACCGTAACCCCGGCAGTGGTTGAAGAGCTAAGAAAAATTGTAGGCAGTAAACACGTGCTGGTTGACGATATCGAAAAGATGGAAGCGTATTCGCACGATGAAGTTGCCGAAAAGCAGTATTCCAGAATGCCAGAGGTAGTGGTAAGTCCGATCAGCGCCGAAGAAATCTCGCTAATAGTAAAGCTGGCCAACAGGGAGCATATACCGGTGACTCCGCAGGGTGCCCGGAGCGGACTCTCCGGCGGCGGGGTAGTCGCTTATGGCGGCATATTGCTTTCCGTGGAGCGTATGGATCACATTCTGGAAATAGATCACGAGAACATGATGGCAGTGGTGGAGCCCGGTGTGATTACCAACGATTTCAGCAGCGCAGTGCAGAAGGAGGGGCTTTTTTTTGCCGGATATCCGATGAGCCTTCTTACCTGCTTTATAGGGGGAAATGTGGCGGAAAATGCCGGCGGGGGAAAAGCGATCAAATACGGAGCAACTGGTCGCTATGTGTTGGGACTGGAAGTAGTGCTGCCTTCCGGAGAAATCGCTTTCTTCGGCGGCAAGAGGGTTAAAGATGTTACCGGCTACAACATGGTGCAGTTGATGGTGGGCTCCGAGGGAACATTAGGAATCTTTACCAAGATCATTCTCAAGTTGATTCCACTGCCCAAAGCCAAGATCGACATGATGGTACTCTTCGCAGATCTGCATTCGGCTATTAACGTTGTGCCCAAGATCATGACAGAAGTAGGGATAACCCCTACGGGTATCGAGTTTATGGACCGTCTTACCCTGGAGACAAGCTGTGATTACCTGGGAGAAAGCCTGAAGCATTACAAGGATGCCGGGGCCTTCCTGATTATTGAAGTGGATGGCAATGACCCCGAACAGCTGCTGAACCAGTGCCTCGAGATTAGCGATTTTTGTTTGGAGCACGACGCCCTGGATGCTTTCATCGCGCAGACACCCTCCGACCAGGAGAAGATCTGGAAGCTCCGGAGAAACGCGGCAGAAGCTTTTAAGGCGATCAGCCCTCATCAGAGCCTGGAAGATATTGTGGTTCCCATTAGTGCCATACCTGCAGTGCCACAACTTCTGAAAGAGCTGTCCGAGAAATATGATCTATTTATTCCCTGCTACGGTCATGCCGGAGACGGAAACCTGCACCCTACCATAGTGAAGAACCCCGAGCATACCGAGGAATACTGGCTGGAAATTCTACCCAAAGTGCTGACGGATCTCTATACAGCTATCTCTAAGCTAGGAGGCACGATTAGCGGTGAACACGGCATCGGGAGTAAACGCAAACAGTATCTTCCCCTGGTACTTGGAAAAACGGAAATTGAAGCCATGAAAAGCATTAAACGGGCATTGGATCCCAACAATATAATGAACCCCGGCAAGATATTCGACCTGTAGCAGCAGGCAGTTGTCCTGCCCGATTCCGGTGATTTTAGTTTTTCCAGGCGGTGTCGATTGTGTACAACTTAAACTTCCCTGAACTACTTAACTGAAAGGGATGGTTGAATGATTAAAAAAGAAGTTAAGGAAATAGATAATTTGATATGTGATTTAATACAAAAAACCTCAAAGCGAATTAAAGAGAAAGCTAAAATCAACAATAACTATCAATTACTTGCTCTCTTTTTTTTTAGCAAAGTAGCAAAATCGTATCGGGCAGTCGAAAGACTTTGCTATTCGGGTTATGGGCAAGATGCTTTAGTGTTGGGGCGTACAATATTTGAACATATGGTAACACTATCATACATCAATAAAGACCCAGGAGAGAGGGTTGAGCTTTTTATTGATC
>DATIKA010000043.1:0-5783 GCA_035478055.1 Candidatus Limnocylindrales bacterium
GACAGGCACACCGGCGAGCCTTTGTGCTACGCCGATCGTAAAAGGGTTGGCGATAGCAGCAGAAAAGCCGAAACCGGTGGCCAACAGACTCATACCCAGGCCAGTCATGGCGTCCCATCCCAGTAAGTAGGCCAGCGAGATCATCACTGGCACCAGAATAACAACCTCTTCAAAAATACCGGGCACGGCTCCGAAGAGCATGAAACAAAGGATGACAACGGCTAACAGCATATATTTGCGGTGGCCCATACGTAGCACCACGCGTGCGATTACTGCTTTTAAAACGCCAGCATGATCTAACAGGGCAAATGAACCGCTGACCAGGAGGATAAGCAATATGATCGTGATCACAACCGGAGCATCTGGTCCCCACAAAACCTCAATGGGGGCAGTGAGCCAGCGCCACACCGGGTATTCAGGTGCTTCCGTATACCGAAACGTTCCAGGCACAACCACCGTTCTGCCGTCCAGAACATTTGTTTCAAAGGAGCCGCTCGGTATAGCCAAGCCTAAAAGACCGGCTGCAAGCATCAGCGTAAGCAGAATTACAGCAGATTGAATAAATGTTTTTTTGCTGATTCTTAATACAGACTTTTCACTGCTCAAGGCATTCCGTCTCCTTTAGTTGAAATCAGTAGTTTCTACATACTGGTTGTTTCGACAGATAATAAAATTTTCCTTTGAACATAAGTTGTAGGTGAAAGAAGCAACCTGTAGTTTATTCGAGAAGAAGCGAATTGATTTAAGAAGGAGATTGAACCTGACAGGGGAATAATTAACTGTAAAGCATGAATGTAATCGAGATAAGGAGTGATACTGTGATCGGTTTGGTGGCAGTGCTAAAAATTAAACCCGGTATGGAAGAAAATGTTGCCAACTCCTGCATCAAAATGGCCCGGGAGGTAAGGGCAAAAGAAGCAGAATGTCTGATTTATGACCCCTATGTGCCTGCTGACGGGGCGCCGGAAGTGGTGATCCTGGAGAAATACACCAGCCTGGAGGCGCTTGAAGAACACCGCAAAACGCCGCACTATCTGGAGTTAAGGAAAGCAATTCAGGATGCTCTCTCAGAGCCTCCGCAGATAACAATATTAAAGTCAATCGAATAAACATGAATTTGAAGGGTAAAATCGATGGCGCGGCCGTGAACCTTTTTCGAAGAACCCGAGGGATGATGGGTAATCCCCTTGCCTCAGCTGACTGGTTGAGTTAAGTAAACGGCAGGGACAATCGCTGCTATAAAGAATTACATCTGGAGAATTGCATAGGCAATCAAAGTAACCACCGGTGTTTGTGTTTGAGAAAGGGCGTGCCTAATGAGCAAGATTTACTCTTTTTGGGTGGGAAACCCCGAACCTCTGTCTTACCAAACAGCTTTTGACTATGCCCTATCAGTTTTCCGCAGTCTGGACCCCGCGATTATGGCCAGTAACTCCGGCACCCTCTTTGACTATGAGCAGGGAGTTTTCACTGTGCCCAGTTTCGGTCAGAGGCTGGAGGTTACTTATCCAGAGGGAAAGGTCAGTTTTGCCGGTACTGGTTATGCGCCACTGCTGGGGTGGCGTCTGATCACGATCAACTATCTTGCGCGATCTGACGGAACCAGCTTGACCGGCCACCTGATCTCTTACCGGGAACTGGAGAATGGTACGATCTATTTCAAAGCTTTTCAGCGGGAAAGTATAAAACCTCTAACGGAACTGATGGTTAAATACCCCGAAGGAGTGATTAGGGAAACGTTGCATCAGATGGATGGTGAAATTTCAACGGGCTCCGATTTTACGTTTGTTTGTTGGGCCATGCCACGTTTTCCCATTACCATAAAACTTTGGCGGCCGGATGATGAACTTCCCGGCTCGGCCAACATACTGTTTGACAGCGCGGCCAATCACTATCTGCACACAGAGGATATTGCGGCGGCAGGGTACTATGCTTCAGCTTTTTCAGTAAAGCTCTGTAAACTCCTTAGTGGTGAAAAGGGTGATTTTTTTTACCTGATGTAGAAGAATAGCGAAGAACGCTTCTAATGTAAAGGAAAGGCAATTTTTGTGGAGAAGAAACTTTTGGGGGCGGTTTAGAAGGTTGAGAAAAACTTCCGCCCCCGCAAATTGTGCCCTGCATGAAATTACGTTATTTCTTTAGAATCGCTTTCAGGTCCGCGTCTGGTGTGGAAATGGGTTTAAGGTCAAAGGTTTTTACCAGCACTTCCAGAACGTTCGGTGAAATGAACGCCGGCAGACTCGGCCCAAGGTAAATGTTCTTGATGCCAAGATGCAGCAAGGTTAGTAAAATCGCGCATGCTTTCTGTTCATACCAGGAAAGGACCAGCGTTAGCGGCAAATCGTTAACTCCGCATTTAAAGGCGTCGGCCAGGGCTACGGCTATCTGGATGGCCGAATAAGCATCGTTGCATTGTCCCACGTCCAAAAGCCGCGGTATACCGCCAATATCTCCCAGCTTTTTGTCGAAGAAACGGAACTTGCCACAGGCAAGAGTGAGCACTACGGTATCTGCAGGAATTTTTTCCACAAATTCCGTATAGTAGCTGCGCTCCGTCCGGGCTCCGTCACAGCCACCCACAAGGAAAATGTGACTGATAGCGCCTCCCTTAACCGCGTCAATTACCTTGCCGGCGACACTCATCACCGTATTGCGGGCAAAACCAACTGTCACACTTCCGTTGTCCTCATCAGTGTCAAAGCCTGGCATAGCCTGGGCTTGTGCAATCGCCGGGCGGAAATCGCCGTTCTGCAGGTGTGTCGCGCCCGGCCAGCCAACCATGGCGGTGGTAAAAATAGTAGACAGGTAACTTTCCCGAGGCTCCTGGATACAATTCGTAGTCATAATAATAGATCCGGGAAACCGGGCAAACTCTTTTTTCTGATTCTGCCAGGCAGTGCCATAGTGGCCGTAAAAATGCTTATGTTTTTTTAATTCGGGGTAACCGTGGGTCGGCAGCATTTCTCCATGGCTATAGACGGTAATGCCTTGACCGGTGCTCTGTTCCAGTATCGCTTGAAGATCTTTGAGGTCATGGCCGGATACAAGCAGGCATTTACCCTTTTTATGTCCAAGTGGAACCTCTGTCGGTACAGGGTGGCCATATAGGCCGGTATTCCCCGCATCCAGCAATTCCATAGCCCTTAGGTTAACCTCTCCTACCTTCAATGTTAAATTGATCCATTCATCCAGAGTAAACCGCGTTTTCCTGGTGAGCGAAACCAGCCCCTCGTGAATAAAAGCATATACTTTGTCATCCTCCTGGTTTAATACAGCAGCGTGATGAGCATATGCGGCAACACCCTTGAGCCCAAAAAGCATCGTCTGCTGCAATGAGCAAATATCCTGAGGGGCATTATCATCCCAGGGTGGCCCTATCTTCACACCCTGTCTGATCAGGTCTTCCAGTTTGGCAGCAGGGGTAAAAGTAGCTGCCGGGTCGGTAAAACCAATCGTACCGCCCGCGCCTGCTACTATATTTTTCAAGCGCGCGTTTTGTTCCACGGCTTCTCTGATAAGGCTTGCAAAACGCTCCGGATCAAAATTAACATTGGTCAATGTAGAGAACATGGCTTCTGTTGTAAAGCGGTTCACCTGTACGTCTACCACGCCAACACGTCTTCCCTCTTGGGCTACCAAAGCAATACCCTTCAGGGCGTGCATAAGCAGGTCTTGAAGGGCAGCTACTTCAGGCTGTTTGCCACATACGCCTCTGACGGTGCATCCTGTTCCTTTGGCTGTTTGCTCGCATTGATTGCAAAACATAATCAATCTCTCCTTTTGTATGACAAATTATTTTACCTGCTCACAAAGATGGGCTATACCAGCCCATAATAAGTGCTTGCCAACTCCTCCTTTAGACAGAGATTGTTGTGTTTGCACACGGCCTAAACAAACGATTCTGTTAGCTTACTGCTTATCTGGGATACTATAAATGTAATTCTTTTCCACCAGGTCGGCGATACTTTCCTTGCTTAGTTCTTTTAACATAGCAGATTGGGTCCGCTGAAAGACAGCGCGCATCTGGCACTCGGGTTTATTCGGGCAGATATATGTTTCGGAAATGCACGGATTGATGGCCAGGGTTCCTTCAACCGCTATCATGATATCGGCGATGGTTATTGCTGCGGCCGGGACAGCCAGGCGAACGCCGCCCTGTGTGCCCCGCTGTGTGGTTATGAGGCCGGCATGAGCCAAAAGTTGTATTGTTTTTTTTAAAAAGCCTTCCGGAAATCCCTGATACGCTGCAATAACTTTTGCAGGCATCAGTAAACCCTCTTCTAACTTGGCCAACTCCATTACAGTACGAATGGCATACTCAGTTTGACGGGTAATCTGCATATTTCTGTCCTTTCCGGCATTTAATATGGTTCTTATCAATAAAGACTAATAACATCATATTTATCTTAATTCGACGTGCTTTTATGATATCCTTTATTTTAAGAAAAAAAAGTTAAATTACTTTTTGGGGTAATGTTGGCAACGGTTTGCATGCTAACTAACCGTAGCTTGACGTTGCCGGTTAACTGTAATACCATGTTTTTATAATAATCAGAAATCAGGCAGGGGCACTCAATGAATAGTGAGCTTATATTTGATTGTGATGGCGCAGACGATTTTGTAAAAAAGCATGAATTGGATTATCTGGAAAGCCATGTGCTTGCAATCCACACGCTGTTGCATCGTAATGCAACAGCGGGCAGCAGAGATTTAGGCTGGCTTGACTGGCCGCTTCGCAGCAGCGAACATGAAGTAGAGCGCATTATTCGGATTGCAGAACAAATCAGGCGTAAGGCGGAAGTATTTGTCGTCATCGGCATTGGTGGTTCATACCTGGGGGCCCGTTCAGCTCTTGAACTTCTCGGGCACGGCTTTTATAATGGACTTCCTCAGGAAAAGCGCGGTGGCCCCCAGATCTATTTTGCTGGCCAGAATTTAAGCTCAGGTTACCTGACGCACCTCTGGGATTTAATCAGCCAGAAAGAGATAGCAATCAATGTGATCTCCAAATCTGGAACAACGCTGGAACCAGCCCTGGCTTTTCGCTTCTTTCGCACCATGCTGGAAGAGCGCTATGGTAGAAAAGGGGCAGGGGAGCGTATATTTGTAACAACGGGGGAGGATGGTTCGCTGCGCCGGCTCGCCGGTGAAGCGGGCTACGAAACCTTTACAGTGCCCGATAATATCGGCGGACGTCATTCTGTGCTGACGGCGGTAGGGTTACTGCCCATGGCCATGGCCGGCATTGATATCACTGCAATCATGGCCGGAGCAAACCACGGTTGCCATCTTTACAGCGCTAAAAAACTGATCAACAATCCAGTCAACCGCTACGCCGCTTTGCGTCAAATTTTGTACCGTAAAGGAAAAACTGTCGAATTACTGGCCAGTTATGAACCTTCATTTCATTTATTTACAGAATGGTGGAAACAACTTTTTGCCGAAAGCGAGGGCAAAGACCACAAAGGAATTTTTCCAGCAGGGGTCAATTTCACTACAGACTTGCATTCTTTGGGGCAATATATTCAGGATGGATGCCGCAATCTTTTCGTTACCACCCTTTGGGTAGAAAAGCCACCCGCAGAATGTAAAATACCCTTGTTAGAGAATGATCTAGACGGGCTGAATTTTCTGGCAGGGAAAACTTTGCATCATGTCAATGAAAAAGCCTGTGTGGGGACAATTGCAGCCCATATAGCCGGGGGAGTGCCAAATTTAAAAATAACCATCCCGGATATGACCCCCTACTATTACGGCCAGCTTACTTATTTTTTTGAAAAAGC
>DATIKA010000044.1:0-3150 GCA_035478055.1 Candidatus Limnocylindrales bacterium
AGAAGAATACGAGCCGCATATTGACCGCGGGATAGTAGTTTATGCAGGTGTTGATTACGCTAAAATTTTAGCTGAAGCTGAGAAGGAAGCCGATATTATCGTCTGGGATGGCGGAAACAACGATCTGGCTTTTTACGAAGCCGATGTCTATATAACCCTGGTCGACCCTCACCGCCCTGGCCATGAATTGACTTATCATCCCGGCGAAACAAACTTGCGTCTCGCTGATGGTATAGTGATCAATAAAATTGAGACAGCCGATGCTGCTGGAATTGCTATTGTCCGTGAAAGTATCAGGAAAACCAATCCAACAGCAACTGTTGTCGATGCTGCGTCACCTCTGTTTATTGAAGATGGCAGTATAATCAGAGGTAAAAAAGTAATGGTGATCGAAGACGGACCAACCCTGACTCATGGCGAAATGACTTACGGCGCCGGTGTTATCGCTGCTCAAAAGTACGGTGCTGCGGAACTGATTGATCCCAGGCCTTTTGCAGTCGGTACGATCAAAGACACTTTTGAGAAATATAAGCATATTGGGGCTCTCCTGCCGGCTATGGGCTACGGAGATCAGCAAATTAAAGATCTGGAAGTTACCATAAACAGTTCTGATGCCGATGTTATAGTTATCGGCACCCCGATCGATCTGCGCCGTGTGATGACAATAACGAAACCATCCGTGCGGGTAAGATATGAACTGCAGGAAATCGGCGAACCGACCATTCTGGATCTGCTCAAGAAGGTTCTTTAAGTTTGGCCGACGATGAAAGGATTAAATGCTGATCAAAGAACTGAAGAGGAGTAGACCTGCTATTTGTTTGACTGATCGCAGGCGAATACAATGTTAAAACTATTGTTACTTTTTGTTCTGGTTCCTTTGGTTGAACTCTGGATCCTTATTGAAACGAGCCAATTAATCGGCATTTGGCCCACTATTTTAATTGTCATCGCGACCGGTATTGCAGGAACGCTGCTGGCCAAATTACAGGGTTTGGCGATCTTATATCGTCTGAGCTCAGATCTGGCGCGGGGTATTTTGCCTGGCAGCGCTATGTTCGATGGGGTTTGTATTCTCATGGGTGGCGCTTTTTTGTTAACACCTGGCTTTTTGACAGATTTGTGCGGATTTGCGTTGCTGATTCCGGGTACGAGGCGGGTGATAGTTAGTTATATACGGCGTTACTTACAGCGCAAGCTGAACGATGGCACTTTGCAGCTGTGGTGGCATTAACACAATGTACGCTGTGCCAGGTGGTTGTTGAGCAATGGGCATGTTAACGGTGGGCAGTGATGGGAAACAGGGTCACTGCTCTTGCGTTTATGTTAATGCTGCTAAGCCGGCTCTAGATTTTTTGGCATGTTAGAAAATGTTATCTGCTTGTTCCAGATTGACAATATCTTTTGTCTGAACGGTTTTAACATCCCCGCTGTTTTCTAATGAGATCTGCCCCACCGCGGAGGTGCCTTTAAGGGGTACGCCTTCTAAAACCTGGTAGCCGTTTTCATTTAAGACGGTGATCTTGATCTTTTGCCTGTGCAGCAGTGATTGTTCAAAGATATGCTGCAGCAACTCCTGTTGCTGCTCATCTAAAACGGGACGATGATGTTCTTCCTTCCACCTGGAAAGTGCTGTCTGCTTTTGCAGTCTCTCACGGTGTTCGGGTAGCATCATTTTACTGCAGTTAAACTGTTGGTTGATTTTTTTGCTCATGCATCATGCCCTCCGATCTTGCCGGCACGCTGGAAAAACAGCGCTTCCGGGATTAATGAGGAAGCCCGAAAGAGGCTGGTCTTACCGAAACGCTCCCGGATGCTGTCTGTAACCCTGGCCAGGGCTTTTTCGCGCTTATGCTGCTCGAATAGTGGCAGCTGCAGCTGTTGGTAATCGGCCAGTCCGGTCAGACTGATGCCAACTGCCCGCAGTGGTCTTCTGTCCCAGTGTTGTTTAAACAGGTGAAGTACAATCGGGTAGACCTCCACTGCGATTGCTGTTGGTTCAGGCAACTTTTTTTGACGGGAAAACCCGGAAGGGTAGTCGAAGTCTGATCCTTTGCAATGAAGGTGCACCGTCGAACCTATTTTATTCAGGCTGCGTGCCCTGAAACAGACCTCTTCAGTCATTTCCCGCAGCACCAGTTCAATTTCTGCTTGCTTCCGGTAATCACGGGGTAGGGTTGCCGTATGGCCGACCCCTTTTTGGCCAACAGTCGCTTTCGGCTCAACCGTGGAATAATCAATACCATTAGCGTTAAGCCAGAGAATTTCCCCATTAATGCCCCAGTAGCGGTGCATCATTTCCCGGGAGAGGCCGGCTAAATGGCCGATGGTACGCACGCCAATCCGATGGAAATTGTATTCCATACGCCGCCCGACGCCGAACAGGGCGCTGATGGGCAGTGCCCAGGTAAGGGCTGCATAATTAGCGCTGTTCAGTTCGAAAAAGGCGTCCGGATTTTTTTTGGCGAAGCGGTCGCAAGCCATCTTTGCCTGAAGCGGATTTTCACCAAGGCCGATACGGCAGCGGATTCCGGTTTCCTCCCAAACCTGCCTGATCATGGCCATTGCTGTTTCTTTTGGTGAACCGAAAAGCTTTTCTGAACCGGTAAGATCGAGGAACTGCTCATCGATGGAATAGGGTAGAACACGGTCGGTAAACTGTTCGAAGATCTGGGTTATACGCAAGGAATAGTCGATATACACTTGCATGTGGGGGTGGACAAAAACAACCCAGGGGCACATTCTTTTAGCCTCCCAGGCCGGCTGTCCTGTTTTAATGCCGAGTGATTTTGCTTCTTTGCTGGCGGCAAGAATAATGCCGTGCCGCAGGGCGGGGTCTCCGCAAACGGCCACGGGTTTTCCCCGCAATGAAGGATTGCGCGCTGTTTCAACACTGGCATAGAAAGATTCCATATCGGCTAAAAAAATAATTTTCCCGCCTATAATTGCCACCCACTTTGTAAACTAATGTTTGATAACTGTATTATATACCGTTGCTGATGAAAAGAAAAGAGCAAATTACCCTTGAATCTTTTCTACCCCTGTGTTACAACCTCTTTAAGGTGATACGGCTGGCACGGGTTGTCTGTTCCGGCGTCACTTAGCGTAATAAATTTTTGAGGAGGATGTTTGTGGCACAACATATTATTACAC
>DATIKA010000045.1:0-4540 GCA_035478055.1 Candidatus Limnocylindrales bacterium
TACGACTCGTCTCCTTTCATCAGAGGAAATACTATCACCGGCAATTCGGCGTTTATCGGCGGAGGTATTCACATGGACAACTCATCTCCAGTCATCGAAGGCAATGTAATCATTGAAAACAGAGCTGAGATGGGTGGCGGAATCGCGATCAATATAAATTCACTGCCAATTATTACCGGAAATACTGTCTCCCAAAATAGAGCTGCTCGCATTGGAGGAGGAATAGTTGTTGCAGGCGGTTCGGCGCCTTCGATCAGGGAAAATACCATTGCTGGCAACGCTGCCGGTCGCAATGGGGGCGGATTGCTGATCGAGGAATCAGAACCGGTCGTCGATGGCAACACGATTGCGCACAACATGGCTGCTAATGGCGGGGGTATTTTTATTGCCCTTTCGCTGAACAGACCGCTCATGATCATAAACAATATGATCAACGGTAATAGAGCCCTCAACGATGGAGGTGGTCTATTTGTGTTGGATTCATCTCTTACCATTGAAGGCAACTCTTTCATTGATAATATTGCGGAATCTTCAGGTGGTGGGATGGCTGTGTTTAACTCAGCGCCACGCATTATCGCGAATATCTTTGAAAATAATCGAGCCGGAGAGCAAGCCGGTGGTGGAGCGATCTGGGTTTCTGCGGATTCAGTTCTGGAATTAAATGATCCGGACGATAACACATATCTTCTTAATACGCCTGGCGACTTCCACCATGAGTAGGCAGGAAAACAGCTGTTAACTTGTGTATAAGTGAGATAGTAGTGTTGATTGGAAAAGTTTTACCGGAAAGGGGTTTATTGAGATGCGGATTTGCCGCGGTTGTGATAAAAGCATTAAAGAGAATGTGAGCGACTGTCCTTACTGTGGATTAGCACAGAATAGAAAACACCGGTTTTTGGATTCTTTGATTAAAGGTGACGGTAGTCGCAGGTCTGGAATAAAACGCATGGGCATTGCGGTAGCGGCTGTGTTATTGCTGGCGGTGCTGGGTGTAATGTTGTTTTATAATCCGCCTCTGTCTGTTCCCGGTGATTTTCGTACGATTCAGGCGGCTGTTGACGCTGCCCGCGATGGGGACGTGATTGTGGTGCAGCCAGGGATGTATTTTGAACGAATCGATTTTATGGGAAAAAATATAACGATACGAAGCAGCGATCCTGATGATCCTGCGGTAGTTGCCAGTACGATTATTGATGGACGCAGAAGAGGCTCTGTTGTAACCTTCCAAGGTGGGGAAGGCGCAGGGGCTGTATTAGAAGGTTTCACCATCTCCGGAGGCAGCGGCACTCAGGAAATACTTTCTCATGAAAGCGAAGGCGTAACTGTTGATAACGAAGGTTACTTCGGCGGAGGGATTTTAGTTAGAGGAGGCAGCTCACCTACTATTGCCAAAAACATAATCACGGGAAATTCTGTCGAACGGGATGGTGGCGGGATTGCTGTTTTAGAGGGCTCGTCCCCTCTTATTATGCATAATACCATTGTTGAAAACCGGGCTTTTAACGGAGCGGGAATATTTGTATGGGCATCGCACCCGACAATTGACAGCAATACTCTTAATGAAAATAGTGCAATGAATGCCGGTGCCGCCATTTCGATTGATTTCGAATCCGCACCTATTGTTACGAACAATCGTATCCATAATAATTCAGCTACAAGTGGTGGTGGCATTGCCGTTTGGAATGCAGACCCAAATATTACGGGAAATATTATCGGAGACAATCATGCTATCTGGTTTGGCGGTGGCATCTCTGTGTTTAACGCTTCTCCCACTATCGGAAACAATGATATTTCTGAAAACAGAGCTGAGAATAACGGCGGGGGGATAGCGGTGGCTGAGGGAGCTTCTCCTGTAATCAGCGGTAATACTATTGCTAATAACTACTCCAGCCAAAGTGGTGGTGGAATTTCGATAACAGAAGGTTCTTCCCCCACGATCAATGATAATGAAATCACTGAAAATGCGGCTTTATTCGGCGGCGGTGGGATCTATGTGCGAGAATCGTCTCCCCGTATTGAGGGTAATAATATAACGGGTAATCTTGTTCAACAAGATGGTGGCGGTATCGCGATCATGACGAACTCTGCACCAAATGTCATCAATAATACCATCGGGGCCAATGTCGCCGGACGTGCAGGAGGTGGCTTGGTGATTGGTGACAATTCAAGCCCTACGATCGAAGGCAACAATATTACAGGCAACGATTCTCCGCAAGGAGGCGGCATGATTGTCCAGAGGTCTTCTCCAGTAATTCTGGAGAATACTATAGCCGACAACATGTCTGAATCTGGCGGTGGGATTCTCGTTATTTCCGAATCGACTCTTACTATTGCCGGGAACAACTTTACCGGGAATAAGGCTATTAAACTTGGAGGAGCGCTAAATGTGTTTGTAACCTCTGTGGTTGTGCTTGAAAGAAACACTTTTATTGGCAACGAAGCCGAGGAGGGCGGCGCGGTCTGGGTCTTACGAGGTTCAACCTTGGAACGGAAAGTTCCGGATGATAATGTCTTTAGTGACAACATTCCGGATGATATATTTCAGGATTGAGGAAGTTTCGGATCACTCTTGAGCAACATGAAGGGATTATGTCGTTATAGTTTTATCAGCTTTTTTTTGGTGAGTGCCGCAAACGTTAAACATTTGCCTGGACGTCCCATCAGGAGCTGGACCGCTGTTTTTTTAATATTAGAGAGCAGGCACCGTAGTCCCTGCCAGTCAGAAGTAAGTGACTCCATGAACTACGGTGCCTGCTCGGTTTTTATTGAGAACAATATTGGCTAGATAAACAGGTTAACATCGGAGCTTTCGGCAGCATCCAGATATGATGCCACTCCGGCAAGTTCTACTCCGTCAATCAATTCTTCACTGGTGATGCCCATTATATCCATTGACATCTGGCATGCTACCAACCGAACTCCCACTGCCAATGCTTGTTTCAGCAGCAGTTCCAGCGAATCGACATTTTTATTCTTCATAACCATGCGGATCATTTTTGGCCCCATACCAAGCATATTCATACGTGAAAGCCCTAATTTTTTACTGCCGCGCGGCATCATGGCACCAAACATTCTGTCCATGAACGGCTTTTTTACTGCAACATATTCACTTTTGCGTAGTATGTTCAGTCCCCAGAAAGTGAAGAAAAGAGTTACTTTTCTTCCCATTGCGGCGGCGCCGTTGGCAATAATCAGGGCAGCCAGAGCGCGATCCAGGTCGCCGCTGAAGACAACAATTGTTTTATCGTTTTCGATGGTAGAAGTTGTATGGGAACGAGCAGCAGCAGTTATTCCTTTGCGAAGGACTGCGGTATAACCTCTGCTGTCATGCCCTTTGCTCAGGAGGGTGTTATTGGTACGCAGGCACCATGAAGCGATATCAGACGAAAAGCCGGGATCGGTGCAGCAGACTTCCAGCACCGCCCCTTCTGAAAGCTCATTCATCTTGAGAAATATCTGCATGATTGGTCCGGGGCACTGTAGTCCGCAAAGGTCTAATTTGATTGTTTCGTCAGGATTAATGTTCGAAGCTTGCTGCCTAAAATTATTTTCGGAGGGCATTTCGGTCGCCTTTCCTTCATTGCTAAGTTCTTGCTGCAGAACCTGAAAAATACGGTAACCGCCGCTCAGGTTGCGGATACGGTTGAAGCCATTATGCACCAGGATGCGGCTGGCCAGATAAGAGCGCAGTCCTACCGCGCAGTAAACAATCATTTCCTGCTCCGGGTCGAGTTCTCCCAATCTTTTGCGCAGCTGCCCCAGGGGAATGTTTACAGCGCCGGGGATCTGTCCCAATGTATATTCTTCCGGTTCCCGTACATCCAATAGCATAATATTACCATCAACTGAGTCAAGAAGATCGGAGGCAGTAACGATTTTTAAATCGCCAAGTAGTACGTTGGATGCTACATAACCAGCCATGTTCACCGGGTCTTTAGCTGAGGAATACGGTGGTGCGTAGGCCAGCTCCAGTTCCTGGAGGTCGTAGACGCTGTTTCCCAAACGTAGTGCTGTGGCGATGACGTCGATACGTTTTTCTACTCCGCTGAAGCCGACTATCTGTGAACCAAGAATTTTTCCGTCTGGGGCAAACAGAAGCTTCAGCGCAAGCGGGCTTGCTCCCGGATAGTAGCCTGCATGGTTATTCGGGTGAATGATACATGAATGAAACTCCAGCCCTGCTTCTTTCAGGGTGCGCTCGTTGGCCCCGGTAAGGGCAACGGTCATGTTAAATATTTTCAATACAGCAGTTCCCTGTGTTCCCTTGTAATGATCGCGTCGTCCGGCAATGTTATTAGCAACGATGCGGCCTTGTTTGTTGGCAGGCCCAGCCAGGGGGATGACTGCCGGTTTGCCGGTTATCAGGTGGGTTACTTCAATGGCATCGCCCAACGCATAGATCCTGGGGTCGGTAGTTTGGAGGTACTCGTTTACTTTGATGCCGCGATTTACTTCAAGTCCGGCGTCCTGGGCCAGGCGTAGCTCCGGTTTAACCCCAATCGACAGAATTACCATATCGGTTTGCAGCTTTGTGCCGCTA
>DATIKA010000046.1:0-7232 GCA_035478055.1 Candidatus Limnocylindrales bacterium
ATTCCTAGCACCAGGACCGTGTTGGTAGCAGAACCAAAAGCTCCGGCGAGGATGCAGGCTAAAACGGTGTTGATCTTTTTAGTAGAGGCGTAAACCAGGAATGAAACCGGTCCTATAAACAGGCGGGGCAGAACGGATACCAGTGGATCAGCGAAAAAAGGAGCGCCGGGTTGCAGAAAACTAAATAGACCGAAGATGGCTCCGGTCAACAAGCCCACCACCGGTCCCTCCAGGACGGCTCCTAAAATAACCGGTATGTGCATCACCGTAGCGTGGCCGGCTGGAGTGGGAACAGGTATAAAACCCAGACGGGTGACACCCAGCAAGATCGAGATTGCTCCCAGAATGCCTGAAATGACAATTTTGCGTGTAGATAATTTCACTGATTAAGCCTCCTTGGATATTGTAGTGAGCTTGTTGTAAATTCCACAGCGGTGGTTATTAGTCCTTCCCGTTTTTTGGCGCTTTATAAGATCCCCTCAGGCTGCTAAAATACTACCAAAATTAAGCAGGTAAACTTCTGCCAACAGCGAATAAACATAAGGCATTATGGAAGCGCATCAAGTATAAAGATAGGAGAATAAAGCGGATGACAAAACGATTCTGCCAGCTGCTGACAGTTATAGTCATTATGAGCATGTTGACCATTTCTTGTACCGGTCGTGACACTGGCAATGACGTAATTGAAGAACCGGTTCTGGAGACAGGGTTAGAGGTTGATGACGACTTTGCCATTGTATCCCCACAAACTACTTTTAACCTGAACGAAAAGTTTTATATTACCTTTTTCAATGATGAATCCCTAGGAACAAATCTCATTACCCTCCAGGTGACTGACGTTGCCGGAGAAATTCTGGTTAACAGAGCTTATGAAGTAAACCCGGAATGGAAGGGCATGGCTATCGAGTTTGACTCTTCTTTCACTATCCCGGGTGTCTATGCTATTTCTATAATAATCAACGACCGGGTGCGAGCCTCACAGGAAGTGACTATTGAGTAGCAGCAGTATGTAGGCATTCTAATGGAGGTTGGTTCGACCGAGCCAAGGAGTAAGGGATTTATCGTAGTGTGAAAAGTTTCGGATCTATTTGCTCAGGCTTTTCGATAAATCGGGATAGATTACATTGATCAGTTAAACCAGGCAAGCAAATCGTAGATTATAAGGAGAAATAGTTGCAGTCGATTCAACGATTCATACATGCACATATTGAATTCCGTGGAAATATCTCAGTCGGCAGTTACTAACTTGCAGCAAAAAATGCCTGGTTTCGTCAACCGCCCTTTAGTGATGATTACCGCAGCTTATATTGCGGGTATTGTTGTCGGCCGTTTCTGGTTGACAGATACTCTTGGTGCTTATCTGCTGGCCGGCTTACTGTTATTACCATTTTTGTTGGCAGTTTTTTGGAAAATGCTCTCTTTTTACAGGGCGCTTTTGTTTCTGCTGGCGATGATTGCGGGAGGTATCGCTTTTGTATTTTCTGTAGTTCCTGATCCTGGGGGACTGCTCAGTTTCGCCGGAACCCCTGTCAATGTGACAGGGACTGTTATTGATGAACCCCATTTTTATGAAGACCATACTGCATACCGGTTGCGCGTGGAAACTGTGGAGACCAGGGAAGGTAGCTTCCCTATAGAAGGGACCCTTCTGGTCAGAATATACGGCACTGATGCCGAAACCTACTGGTTCGCAGAAAAACTGCACCTTCGCGGTACCATTGTCGAGCCGAGAGGACAACGCAATCCGGATGGGTTTGATTACCGGTTTCACCTGCGCGGCCAGGGTATCGATGCTTTATTCTATCCTACTCCATCCAGAATTAGTGCTCTGGGGTTGGGAAACGTACATTGGTTGACTGCTTCCGCGGTAAACTTGCGCAATCATATGGTCGAAGCAATCCTGGCTGCTTTGCCGTCACCTTCGGCGGAACTATTAACTGCGATAATTTTTGGAGAACAACACCGGTTACCGGAAGCAGTTGAAGTTAATTTTCGCCGTG
This sequence comes from Candidatus Limnocylindrales bacterium, assembly GCA_035478055.1. Classification (GTDB taxonomy): domain Bacteria; phylum Bacillota; class Dethiobacteria; order DTU022; family DTU022; genus DATIKA01. The sequence goes on from DATIKA010000046.1 coordinate 2,001, forward strand.
CTGGTGTAGGCCATCTGATGGCTGTATCCGGATTGCATGTCGGTCTTGTTGCGGCGCTGGTTCTTGGTTTGTGGCGCAGACTGAAGCTGCGGGGTCGAGTACCCCTTATTTTAGCCATTGTCCTGGTTTTCGGGTATGCATATCTCACCGGTTTTGGTCCGTCAGCGGTGCGGGCTTCAGTTATGACCGCAATCGCCTTGGTAGCGCTTCTGTTGGATCGCGAACGAGATTTACCGGTAGCAATAGCTGCCGCTGCCTTAATAACATTAATTTTCAACCCATTGCTTCTTTTTACAGTCGGCTTTCAGCTGTCGTATGCGGCTACCCTTGCCTTGATCTATGCTTTTCGTCCTCTTGAACAGATTATAAAGCGATTGAATTGTCCGGATTTCCTTCGCTCTGTTTTGGTGACAACCATGGTTGCGCAGTTAGGTGTGCTTCCGCTTTCTGTTTATTATTTTCATCATTTGCCTACCGGGGCACTTTTTTTTAATCTGCTGTTGGTGCCTTTGACAGCTTTGGTGTTAGGCTTCGGTCTTTCCGGAGCAATTATCAGCTTGATTTTCCCGCTTCCCGGAGCGGTTGTTCTGTGGGGCGTCCGCCCCCTGTTAGAATTTATGCTCAACATCACTAGCTTGGCACAAAGGCCAGGCTTTTACATTGCTATGAGTCCACCGGGATTGCTATTCGTTGTCATATACTATAGCCTTTTTGCCTTCGGGTTGGTTTTGTATGATCGGTGGCACCGCCGTCTTGCAGAAGGGGAAAGTTTAACGCCGTTTGCTTCTGGTAAAAGTATAGTGCTCGGGGTACTGGAGAAACAGAATATTCGCCCGTTTACTGTAATTGGGGTAGTCCTGGGTCTGGCTGTTTTATTGCTCTGGACAGGTATATTCTTGCCAGACAAACCCACAGTGAAGGTCACCTTTTTGGATGTGGGACAGGGCGCAGCGGCTATAATTGAAACTTGCTGCGGGTCTGTGATCATGGCAGATGCCGGCGGGCAGTTGCCTTTCCGCGGAGAGCCGGGTGAAATTGGCGAAAGAGTTTTGCTTCCTTTCTTGCGGAGTCAAGGTATGCGCCATCTTGACCTGGTTGTCATCACCCATCCTCACGAAGATCATTTCGGGGGATTTGTACCACTCATTGAGGCTATAACAATTGATAGTATTTTAATTTCCCCGTTTCCGGGAGACTCGCTAATCTATGAGGAGTTGCTCCACCGTGCAGGCGAGAAAGGTATCACCATCAAAGAGGTTTGGGCCGGTCAGGTATGGTTTTGTTGCTCCGGTTTAGCCCTGGAAATATTATATCCGTCGGAAAGGCTGTTGCGTGGCACCGGAAGCGATATCAACAATAACTCCATCGTTTTCCGTCTAAGCTACGGTGATGTCAGGATGTTATTTACTGGTGACATAGAGAATCCGGCGTTTCTGGATTTACAGCGTCAAAATGTAGATCTGAGAGCTGATTTGCTTCAGATCCCTCACCATGGAGGGTTCATGGAAGGGATGCCATACTTCCTGGAAGAAGTTCAGCCTGTTCTCGCGGTGATTCAGGTCGGTCCGAATACCTTTGGCCATCCTCACCCCTTTATTATCGATTCACTGGAGGAGGCTGATGTGGATTTCTATCGGACAGATACAAACGGAGCAATTATTGTTGAAACTGACGGTTCTGAAATATGGGTTAAAATTACTGCCCGCCCGATTTCGCTTTACCGCTAATTGAAGACGGTGGAAGGGGAAAAAAACTTTTTGGTGAAGTACTACAACAGATATATTATTTAAGGGTTACACAGGCGTTCTTGCTGCCGGCATGGCGTCTGGGGGGGTAGCAGCAAAGAGATTTGAACCGAGACGGAGAGTTTTTGTTAACAGGGAGGTTCGCCTTGGAGCCGGAGCAGGTGATGCAGTTGGTCAAGCAAAACGATAACGACTCGCGCCGAGTGCTTTTCGAAACTTTTTACAAACACACATTTGCCGTTGTTTACAATATACTGCGCAGCCGCGAAAACACGGAAGATATAACCCAGGATGCATTTATTAAGGCCTTTCAGAATTTGCGTCAATTAAAGGACGGGGCGAAGTTTGGCGCCTGGCTGACGGTAATTGCATCGAACCTCGCCCGCAACTACTTGAAGCGCGAAAAAAAGATTGTACTGACCGATGATCAATTTATTCTGGATGCAGAATCAGTTTTTGATGATACCGAAGCGGAAGCTATGCGTAATTTTGAAATTGAACGGGTCAGGAAGGCAATCAGAACTCTACCGCCGGATCAGTATCAGATTATTGTTCTTCAGTATTATTATGACCTTAAAGTGGGTGAGATTGCGGAGATGCTCAAGATAAGACAGGGCACTGTTAAATCGAGGCTTTTTCGCGCCCGGCAAAGACTCACAGCCGCGCTGGAACCAGAAGGGGGTCCAGATTGTCTATTTAACGGAGGAGGTGACCAGGGGTGACGGAAAAAGAATCAGCTCGATTCTTGAATGATAGGGTTATCAAAGAAGCTATGCGTCTTGAGCTGGAAGGTATTGAAGCACCGCTGGCAGGTAGGGTCTGGCATAACATTGAGGCACACCTGGAAAAAGCACCTGCTTCCGGAACGAGTCTCGTTTATCCTTGGGGTCGTTACACGGTTTTCGCTGCGGCCGCCTGTTTGTTGATTCTGCTGGGTAGTTTCGGTGTTTTGCAGGTTATTCGCGATGATGATTTAACTGCGTACAATATACGGCCGGAATCCGCTGAAGAGGCCACTGTTTTCCAGGCAGACGATGAGGTAGCGCCTGTTACGCAAAATCTGCCGGTCGGGAGGGAGGCCGCCCTGATTCAGGATTGGCCGGTATTGCTTTCGGGCGGTTTTGAACTTGTCGAAGTTGTCATTTCAGAAGACGACGGAGACATGTTTTTCCATAAAGCGTATTACCGCCGCAGCGGAGAAACTTTATTGTGGATCAAGGCGGATTTTGGCCCGATTGAGAATGTCCGTTTTGTGGAAAATTTAGGGTACCATATGAAAGTTTTGGTTCAGGTTAACGAAGAGACAGAAGGCGTACTTCACTTCACTGTTGAAGGCCGGCAGGGCCTGGCCTGGCTTAAAGACGAAAGCAACCAGGCCCTCTGGGATTTAACCGGCACTCTTACTGCGGAAGAGTTTATTAACCTGGTCAATAGTTTGAGGTAAGGTGCAATGAAACTTACGGCTTGATGTATTTCATCATTTTACGTAGTTCCAGACCCACTTTAACAATGGGGTGTTTTTCTTCCTCACGTCTCAAAGCATTGAATTTCGGACGGTTGGCCTGGTTTTCGGTAACCCATTCCAGGGCAAACTGGCCCGTTTGGATTTCTTCCAGAATTTTTTTCAGTTCATCTTTGACCTGGCTGTTTACAACGCGAGGTCCTCTGGTTAAATCGCCGTATTCGGCGACATCACTGACCGAGTAACGCATTCTCTCCAGGCCGCCTTCGTAAATCAGGTCCACAATAAGCTTAAGTTCATGCAGACACTCGAAGTAGGCTATCTCTGGTTGGTAGCCTGCTTCTACCAGAGTGTCAAAGCTGGCTTTGATTAATGATGATACCCCACCGCAGAGGATAACCTGTTCACCGAAAAGGTCTGTCTCAGTTTCCTCTTGCAGCGTAGTTTCAATGACCCCGGCCCGTGTGCAGCCGATACCTTTTGCGAATGCGAGCGCGAGCTGTTTTGCTTGTCCCGTGTAGTCTTGATAAACTGCCAGCAGACCCGGAACGCCGGCTCCTTCAAGATACAACCTTCTCAATAAATGCCCCGGGCTCTTCGGTGCCACCAAGAAGACATCGACATTTTTCGGGGGTACAATCTGGTTAAACAGAATATTGAACCCGTGCGATACGACTAACGCCTTGCCTTCTGTCAAGAAAGGCATTACTGATTCAAGAAAAACAGTTGGTTGCACATTTTCAACGATCAGTATTTGGATTACATCTGCCTCTTTTGCCGCTTCACTGACGGTGGTAACCTCAAGGCCGTCTTTTTTAGCCTGTTCCCAGCTTTTGCTTTCCCGGTGCAACCCGACAATAACGTCGAGACCGCTGTCTTTAAGGTTTTGAGCCTGCGCGTGCCCCTGGCTTCCGTATCCCAAGACAGCAATTTTTTTCTTTTTCAGGTTGTCCAGGTTCGCATCCTGGTCGTAATATAAAACCGCCACTAGATGATTCCTCCTTGCAAGCATAGTTTTTCTTCTATTTGCTATTTATGAACCAATCTCCTGCAAAAAAAATAAATGAGATAATGTTCTTTAGCATTCTATAAAAAAGCAGAAATATATGATTATTTGAAGGTGTTTTCAATTAAGGGTCCGTATAGTATAATGTAGGCAATCTTTGCAGTAAAAGATTGTGCTCAGGGAAGGATTATTTGAAAAGGAGAGTGAATTACGTGGGTTTGAAAGGGACAAAAACTGAGAAAAATATTCTGACGGCATTTGCAGGAGAATCACAAGCACGGAACCGCTATACATATTTTGCCAGTAAAGCTAAAGCTGAGAATTTCGTTCAGATTTCTGCCATATTTGAAGAAACAGGCAATCAGGAGAAAGAACATGCCAAAAGGCTCTTCAAATTGCTCGAAGGTGGCGAAGTGGAGATCCAGGCTGCTTTTCCAGCTGGGGTTATCGGTAGCACTGCCGAAAATCTTAAAGGAGCTGCCGGTGGAGAAAACTATGAATGGACAGATATGTATCCTGGTTTTGCAAAGACAGCAAGAGAGGAAGGGTTCCCTGAAATTGCCGGTATTTTTGAATCAATTGCCCGGGCTGAAAAACAACATGAAAAGCGTTATCTGGGGTTATTAAGCAACGTAATTAAAGGATCAGTATTTAAAAAGGATACAGATGTTAAGTGGTTCTGCCGCAACTGTGGCTATGTAAGCGAAGGTAAAGAAGCACCACAAACGTGTCCGTCCTGTGACCATCCACAGGCTCATTTTGAGCTTTTATGTGAAAATTGGTAGGAAATTATTTGGAGTGTCATGCAAAATCAAGTTGCCTTTAAACGGCGTGCTTATGCGCAGAAACAAAGGCAAAATGATTGAACTGGCCCGGCAACCGTTAAAAAATGAACGCCGGAAAAATATGGCTAGACTGGATCAAAGGAGCAGTATTTGTGAAACTGGTGCGTTTTTTTGATAACCAAAAGATAAGTTACGGCAAGCTTGTTCAAGAAACAGTATTTGAGTTGAATGACC
>DATIKA010000047.1:0-2070 GCA_035478055.1 Candidatus Limnocylindrales bacterium
ACAACAGGCTTATCTGTCTTTGAATGGTTCAAAATGATGGTTTTGATATTTAGCAGTCTCATCATTCCACCTGTAACAAGATTGTGCGGTATGAGATATTTGTGATAGTGAAATCATTAAGCCCAGGAATTGGCACAATGAAATTGAATTCTTTCTCAATCGTGATCACCACCCGATCACCTGTCACCAAGGATTGAGTGAGAGATGAGCATATAGCTGGAGGATCAAAATGGATTACATCATCAGGGACGTTAGGCCCGGTAGCGCCGTGGTCATAACTGATGGTGATCTCGTCGGCTGTCAACCCGATCCCCGGTGAGCTTGAGATTGCCTTGTTAACAATTCCGGTACAATCCCGATACAGTAACACCCCGTTCGTCCCCGTGCAGCCCTCGGTAATAAAGCATTGCCCGGAACTAGCCGCGTAGCGCGCGGCTTCACGTGTGGCATTATTTACTGAAACATTGTAGAAAAACAATCTTGCCACTTCAAAAACACCCACCAGGAGAGTTAAAAAGATAGGTAAGGTCAATGCCAGTTCAAGCATGGCCTGACCCTTCTGATGTGTTCGTTTACCGCTAGTGTTATTTGTGATCATTTTGATAGTCAATCCAGACCAAAAATCCATTCAGCAGATTGTTATCTCTGAATTTCTACTTGCTCATTAAAAATTATACGACTTTTGGCTTTGTCAAAACGGTCATTGCAGTTTTGTTAACCGTCCACAACAAATACCACAGTTAATATTATCGGATGATTTGAAGCAGAATTAATGCCAACACGGACGAACTGAGCGTGCAGGCAAAATTTACCAGGTCGTTGTTCAGCCAATTCCACCCACGAACAATAGTTGTCGATTTGCCGCAATCGTGCAGCGGATGTTGCTCGGTTTCTTTTTTGCAATTCGGACAGGTATAGATGGCCTGCACCGTCGCGCCAAAAATTGAATCAACAAAACTGCCCGCTACCCCGGTAATAAGGACAAGGCCGATCTGCCATAAACCCTCAGACATTACTTCACCCATGGGATTGACCAGCCAGGCTAGCAAACCGATTAACGCCGCTCCTGCCGTTGCAGCCAGTGTCCCAACCAGGCTGACCGCGCCTGAAGTGCCTGGTTCAACAGGTCTGCCCGTCAGGACCATAACCGGCGGTTTGTGATTTAATATCCCTAATTCCGTCGCCCAGGTGTCCGCGTTGGCAGCCGCCAGGGCGGAGCAAAAACAGATCCAGGGAATAATCGAATCAGGAAACATAACGCTGACCAATGCGATAGCCCCCGCCACGCCCCCGTTGGCCAATACCTGTCCGGCGTCCCGCCTGCTGCCTTTTGCGTACATCTTGTCCGCGAATTTCTTTTTCTTTTTGAACAACAAGGATAAACCGCTCGAGGAAATAAAAAAACCGATCAAAATCAGTGCCCAATTCCAACCCCCAAAACCAAAAACCACAAGACCCAATGCAAACGCAGCCACGGCACCGGAACGAGTTAACAATCTGAACCGATATGCCGAACCAACCACCAGCAGCGCAAGCAGGGCAGCCAGCGCTAATCGGGTTAATGAGAATTGTGACAACAGCATGGAACTAGGCGGCTCCCACCAATAATCCTGCCGCCATGATCAACAGGATGGGTGTGATCAGGCTGCCCGTCCAGACCAGCCAGGCCACCGGTCGGCTTTCCTCCCGGCGATAAAAGTAGATGCCTGCCACCGTGCCGGGGATATATAACAATACCCCTAGAACCGGCAGCAGCATTAACCGGACGGAGTCAACCATGGGCAGCAATGCTCCATCTGCGTCGTAGCCCAGTGAAACAGCAGATATACGTGTAATGGACAAACCGACGATCACCAGCAATGACAGGGTCAGTCCAAATCCCGCGGGGATGAGAATGCGGCCGTATTTATCCAAAGCAACCTGTCTTAGGAAGGCTGCTGGAATGGCGGAGTACGGTGCCATGGGGATGAGGGTGCCCATCTCCAGCGCGCGTTGGAAGCGCTGCACAAATTCCTCCATTCGCTCCGGAGAGACGACGAATATCTTATCGAGTGTGGCCACGATGACCTG
>DATIKA010000048.1:0-16486 GCA_035478055.1 Candidatus Limnocylindrales bacterium
GAGGCCGGGTTATTCAGGAGACCTGCCATTGGGACGAGGGGCGAAAAGAAACCATCCCCCTGCGAGGGAAAGAGGGTTCGTCTGATTACCGTTATTTCCCTGAGCCGGACCTTTTGCCATTAACCCTCGAAACATCTTTTATGGAAGAGCTCGCTGCCAGACTGCCGGAACTTCCTTACCAGCGCCGCTTAAGGCTTCAGGAACAGTATAACCTTGAACCAAAAGAAGCAGAACTGCTGACTGTGAGCCGTCAGCTTGCTGATTTTTTTGAAGAGGCCGCTCTAAATTACAGTGATCACCGTAACTTATTCAATTGGGTGCAAGGCGATTTGCTTTTCCAACTGCGCGATAGTGGTAAACCGGTGCATGAGTTTAAGCCAATGTTGCTGGTGGAATTACTTACACTGCTAGACAACGGTGATATTAACCGACCAGTGGCTAAGGAGCTATTGACAGAGATGGTTCAAAGCGGTACTAGCCCACAGGAGCTGCTTAAAGGCAGGAGATTGGGACGCATTGCTGGTCGCAGCACCCTGGAGCCGCTTGTGCAGAAGGTGATTGATGAGAATCAGGATGCAGTTGCCAGTTTTCGTCAGGGTAAAGATAAAGCATTGGCATTTTTGGTCGGCAAGGTCATGGCAGTAACTGGCGGAAGGGCCGACCCCGGTGAAGTGAACAAGATTTTGCGCGAAAAAATTGGGTAATGTTTGGGAGGTCTAAAATATGGAAACAATAAAAAGCATGGTCTTGGTTGGTGCACAGTGGGGTGATGAGGGCAAAGGAAAAGTCATTGATTATCTTGCAACCGAAGCCGATATCGTAGCCCGGTTTCAGGGTGGAGACAACGCCGGTCATACAGTCGTTTATGGTGCCAACACCTTCAAACTTCACCATGTCCCTTCCGGGATATTGAATCCGGGTACTATCTGCTTATTGGGCAATGGGATGGTCGTTAACCCCCTGGTTCTGGTTAAAGAACTGACTGATCTGGAGAGGCGCGGTATTGATACCTCTCACTTGCGTATCAGCGGTAAAGCCCACCTGGTTATGGTATACCATCAGGCACTTGATGAGGTGAGTGAACGGCATTTGGGAGAGAAGAAGATTGGCACTACCGGTCGTGGTATTGGTCCGGCGTATGCAGATAAGGCGTTACGGCGTGGGCTGCGGGTAGTTGATATGTGCGACGATCATCATTTTCGCGACCTCCTCGCAGAGATTTTACCCATGCAAAACCGTATTTTGAAAGAGATTTATAATCATGCCGGATACGATCTGGCTGAACTGCTTGCGCTTTACCAACCGGCGATGGTACGTTTGAGACCGCTGATTACTGACACATCACTGTTCCTGGAAAACCAGCTGTCGTCCGGAAAAAAAATCCTTTTTGAAGGTGCTCAGGGTGCCCTGCTTGATATTGATCACGGTACTTATCCCTATGTAACTTCATCTTCAACTGTTGCTGCATCGGCGGCGATTGGCTCAGGTTTAGGGCCGCATTGTGCCGGAAAGGTATTGGGAGTAGTGAAAGCATACACAACAAGGGTTGGGGAAGGACCGTTTCCCTCTGAAGATAAAGGAGAATTGGGTGATCAATTACGGCAGCGCGGTAACGAGTACGGTACCACCACCGGCAGGCCTCGTCGATGTGGTTGGTTCGATGCAGTTGTCGGGCGCTATGCTGCGCGTATAAACGGCCTGACCGGATTGGCAGTTACAAAACTTGATGTTTTAAGCGGCCTGGAAGTGATTAGTATGGCCGTCGCCTATCAACACCGGGGAAAGATAATCAAAAATTTCCCGCTGAGCCTGGGAGAATTGCGCGATTGTACCCCTGTTTATGAAATATTTTATGGTTGGGATGATGATATATCCCGGGTACGTCGTATTGATGAGTTACCCATGGCAGCAAGGCAATATCTGGAAGCCATGGAGGAAGCGGTAGGTGTGCGGGTAGAGTTAGTATCCGTTGGGCCGGATCGCACCCAAACTATTATCATCCCGAATTCTTACATAGCGAGATGGTTTGATCGACCTGGTGCTTAGAATGCCCGCCAATCGGAAAAGGAGTTGACCATATTTGAATATTGTCATTGTCCCAGCGGAGAGTGGCGATGCAACATATTATGCAAACTTTCACCGCAGGATTATTTGAAAAACATTAATGCAATGGGCAGGATTTTGGATTTGTTGGGCGAATAAGAAGACAGTTTATTTGTTAGGGCATGGCGCCGTGCTGTTGCCAGCAGAATACTCTATCGCACAAGGAGATGTAAAATGTGGCATAATCTTAGGATTTCAATGAAAGTAACAATTGCCTTTCTATTTTCTATCGTGGTGCTTTTTACATTAGCTGCTTTTTCTTTGTCAGGAGTGTTGGCCGAAGATACTGTACAGGTAATTGTAACTGAAGCAACCGGATTACAGCGCGAGGCTACAGTTTTTTATGCGACGCTCCAACCGGCAGCAATCCGCAGTTTCAGATATTTTAGTTTGGCTGGCCTTGGATTTTTACTTATCCTGCTATACTTTGTAGATCATAGCTATAGGGTGTTTTTAGCTCCGGGAGTACTTTGCCTGGTCATTACTGTTTTTGTTGGTCTTGCCGTTTTTATGTCGACAGATTATATCTTTGCCTATGCCGGGCAGTATGGTGAAATGTTTTTATATAACGCTATGGCCCGGTTGCGGCAGATATCTTTTGCTATGTTAGTTATCGGGGTAGTCTTGATTGCTGTTTCCAGCTTCGGTGATCGTCTGCTAAAAAAGGCGTGAGAAAAACGCATAGCCGGTTGATCAATTCCGATGCTGCAGGACAGGGTAAAACAGTCTGGGTGAATCCAATCCAACTGAATTTATCTTACCAGCAATATGGGAAAAAAAGAATTTTTCAGCTGCCGGGCAAAGGCTCAGATGAAATTGCTGTAAATATGGATTTGGCCGGTCTGAAGGACCGCGGTTCGGTGGTAGTGCTCAGTTTAAATTGCCTGCAGGAACAATCCATCGAACTGCTCAATTTTAACCTTGAGTTGCGAGTGAATACCGCCCATGAAAGTAAAATGATGGTAAATGGCTTCCAGACGTGGAGTCGAAGCGAGGAAATGGGAGCCGAGGATCGCATTAAACCCCTTCTGTTGTTGTCGCGCCCATTGCTGACCCCTTATGGGGATTACAAGTTTTATCGGTACAGTGGCCGTAACGGCCATCTGCATTCATGGACCTACACTTATTTCAGAGATCCTGACGACACTTGTGTTTTTATTGGTTCCATGGGTGAAAACGCGGGCTATTCCCTCTTCGAGTATGATTACAGCAGCAACCGTTTCATGATCCGCAAGGATTGTGAAGGCGCCATTGCTTCTACCGGTTACAAGTTATTATATTTGTACATAGGTAATGGTAATATCACAACGCTGATGGAAGAATATTTTGACCTCCTCGGTTCAACTCGCCCCAAATCGCCCCGCGCTACTGGTTGGTGCAGTTGGTATAACTATTATACAAGCGTTTCTGAAGCGATTGTTCGGGATAACCTCAAAAAACTGTTCGATCATAAGTTGCCGCTTGATTATTTTCAGATAGACGATGGATGGCAAAGGGCTGTCGGCGACTGGCTGGAGTGCAATGATAAATTCCCCTCGGGCATGAAGGCAATTTGTGACGAGATCAAGGCACACCAATTTAAGCCCGGGCTCTGGCTTTCACCATTTATTTGTGTTCGTTCTTCCAGGCTCTTTAGAGAAAAAGGAGACTGGTTGTTGCGCGATCGGCAAGGCAGCCCGGTTAAGGCAGGGTTTAATCCCGGGTGGGAAGGGTTTTTTTATGCTCTTGATTTCTATGCTTCCGGTTTTCAGGATTACCTGCGGCAGGTTCTGGAAACAATTCAGTCGCAGTGGGGCTTTACCATGCTTAAATTAGATTTTTTATATGCGGCGGCGCTTCTGCCGCGCCGGGGTAAGTCCAGAGGGCAGGTTATGACTGAGGTGATCGATTTTATCGATCAGCATACCCGGAACATTGTTATTCTTGGTTGCGGTGTGCCTCTCGGTCCGGTTTTTGGCCGAGTTGATTACTGCCGCATTGGCAGTGACGTAGGACCTTACTGGGAAGATTATCTGAAGAAAGTGCAGTACCGGGAACGGGTATCCACTGAAAATTCCCTGGTTTGCACGATCGGACGGCAGCAGCTCGATCAAAAAGCTTTTCGTAACGATCCCGATGTTTTTATTTTAAGGGATGGTGTGCCTAAAATTAATGAAAACCGGCTTGGTATAAATCAGCGACACACCCTCTTTTTTTTAAACAACTTGTTGGGTGGGCTGGTCTTTTTGTCGGATGATGTCGCCGAGTATACCACCGCACAACTGCAGTTGTTGCGAAGCAGTTTCCCGGGGTTGGAAACGAAGATTACCAGTTATACCAGAGATGCGCATCTTTACCGGTTTGAGTTTACGGTTGAAGATAAATCCTACCTTGCTTATGCAAATCTGGGTAGTTTTTCAGTAAAAATAAAATTACCGCATGCGAGACATTTTCATCCTGAACTTTTTGTGCTGCAGCCGGGGAGCAGCGTTCAACTTGAACCCTATCAGAGCATCTGTTTCTTCAGGATTGAAGCGTGCGAAGGGAATGCCTATTTGCTGGGATCTTCAGGACATATATACCCTGGTGCACAAATTGAGAAGCTGCTGCCTGGTTCAGGTGCTGCTGCTTTGAAACTGCACAAAGATGCTTCACCGGAAACGGTAATTTACCTGGCACTACCCGGAGGCCTGGAAAACTTTTCGGTAAACAGCCAGGTCTATCCTGCAGTTTCTACCCCCGCACTCAACTATATCATTATTCCTTTTAGCAAACTGATCCAGAATCAGTAATCTGCTTTTTGGGGCAGAAATATTTCGTTTACATTCAGGAGGTACGAGCGTAACTTGAGTGTGTTTTGACGCGAAAGGAGTTTGGCCTACAGTGAAAATATTACACACCGCAGATCTCCATTTGCATGAAGCATATCCCGAACGTTGGGTCGCCCTCGAAGAGCTGGTTCGTCTAGCCAGGGAGCGTGAAATAACCACACTGGTGATTGCCGGTGATCTATTCGATCAAAATGTTGACGCGGAGCGGTTGAGGCCAAAATTGAGGGAAACAATTGGCACAGGTGAATTTGAAACTATAATCTTGCCCGGAAACCATGACTATAAAGCATACCGCAGCGGTCTTTATTTTGGAGAAAACGTAAGAATAATTACTGACTGGGAAGAGCCTATCCGTTTGGAAAACACTCTGCTTTGGGGGTTGCCTTATACCAGGATGAGCGGAGAACGTTTGGTAACCCTGCTCCGGGAAATGGGTGCGCGCATGCATTCGGAAGATAACAATATTCTGATTTACCACGGTGAACTGCTTGATGCGTATTACTCCCGGCAGGATCTGGGTGACGAAGGAGAACAACGCTACATGCCGGTGAAGCTTTCATATTTTGAAACACTTCCCCTGCAATATGTTTTAGCCGGTCACTTTCATTCCCGCTATACCAGCTGGCAGTTGCCGGGTGGCGGATTGTATATCTACCCAGGCTCTCCGGTTGCCGTAACCAGGCGGGAGACAGGGCGGCGGAAAGCAAATTTGCTAATCTCAGGCGAACCACCGGCAGAAATAATACTCGATACCTTTCATTACGAAGAGCTGCGCGTGAAATTAGATCCACTTTGTAACGAAGACCCTCGCGGTTTGCTAAGGCAAAAGTTGCGGACATTACATCCGGCAGCCCTTATTCTACTGACGGTTGAAGGCTTCTATAATGGAGCTGCCCTGGGGATTGCTGAAGAAGAACTGGTTGAGTCAATAAAGCAAATAGCCGGCGCGCGCAATGCCGAAGGAAATCCATACAGATTTATGGACGTGCGGCATGTTCTCGAAGACGATCTTTATAAATACTACCAGGAAAGAGTGGAACAGGAAAAATATCCCCCTGATGTCAGAGAACGTATGACAGAGATGATTATACGGGCGATCATGGAGGTGAAGGGTTGTTCCTGAAAGAGTTTTCCATCAGCCGATACGGTCCTTTGCTGGATAGTGGCAGAAGAGTTCTGGGGTCATTCAACCTCTTTTGTGGTTCCAACGAAGAGGGCAAGACGCTCACTATCGATGCTTTGCTCAGGATGCTTCTTGGAAAGGGTGTTCGCCTATTTAAGGCTGTCCAGCGAGTAGCGGAGTCTCCTGAAGGGTATTTAATCGTAGAAGACGACTCGGGGCGTGAAACAAAATTTCCGGCAGGGGGAACTCTTGCTGATCTGTGCGGTTTAAGCAACGATGAGTTTGGCAATATCTTCGTTATTCGGGATAGTGACCTCACGATTTCGCGTGAGGTTGATATCTATCACAGCATAACCAACCGTCTCACCGGGATACGCACTGACGAAATTCGCAAAATCAAAGAAAAGCTCTACGAATTTGGTCGGATTACAGTGAGTGGGGAATTCCAAAACATCGCCCCTCATAAATTGAAAGATAAACTAAAAAAAGCAGAAATCTTGCTCGGGCAGATTGAGATACTGAATTCGCATCTGCAGGAAGAAAATTTCAGCCGTTCTGAAGAAGAATTAGCCTGGCTTGAAACTGAAAGCAATGTAACAAGTGCGGGTCTGGAACAGTACAATGCTGCTTATAACAGAGAGCGCTATGAAAAAACAAAAGAAGCGCTCAACACCCTCAATCACGCGTTGCACGAAGCGACAGCGCTGCAAAGATTCAACCGGGATGGTCAGTCTGCCTGGCAGAGCCTGGAATCGAACCTGGAGTTCTTGCAGCGTGAGAAGCAGCGCTTGGAACAGCTTATGGCGAAAGAAAAAGGAACCCTTGATGGGATGGTTGCCAGTCTGAAAGATACATCCGGCATTTTAAATAAGCTTGAACACGACAAGAATATGATTGCCGAGAAAATTGAACCAACCATGACAGAATATGATCAGCACAGTTTGGTTTTTCAGAAGCAGTCTGTTATCGGTAACAGTTTATTATTTACCAGCTCTGCTGTTTTATTTGTTTTAGTCTTTTTGCTTACACTATATGGATCTATTGTTTATCCGATCTGGTGGGTCAACTTGCTTCTGGTGGCCTCTGTTGCTTTTGTTGTCTACTACAGTTGGGTACAATTTAATTTGTTGCGAAAAAAAGCCCATCTTTCAACCATGAAAATGTTTATATGCCGGAAAGCAGCAGAGTTGGGGTTAAAGGCGGACGGTATTGATAGTTTGCAGATGAAAATCAGCCAGTTAAAACACGATTTAAGGCAAGAGCAGGAACAACAACAAGAAGTTAGAATTGCAGTTATGTGGCAAAGTAAAGAGGCAGATCGTATTTCTGCAGATTTAGCCGAAAAAAATATATACATTGAAAAAGCTTGGGAAAAGCTGCGGCTGCTCCGGCGTGAAGCAGGGGTTGAGTCATTGGCAGAATACAGCGCGGCTCTGGATCGCAAGCAAGCATATAACAGCGAGGCTGACAAGCAGAAAAGCATCCTGCAGAGCCATTTCGGCGGGGCGGAGAATTATGCATCTGAAGATGACCGCATTCTTTTCTGGGATAGCAAAGTGAAAGCCTTGCAACAATTCGCCGTGCTGGTGCCCAGGCTCTTCTATGATGAGAATGCAGTGTCGATTCTAAACCGGAAGCTGGAACAAATAGAAGAGAGCAGGCAAAAACTGAGGCATAAGCTGAAGGAGCGCAGTGACGAATTGCGCGATCTGGAAAGAAGTATCAATGAAGTCCTGCCCTCGGAGGCAGGACACTGGTTGCCCTGCCAGACCGCGGTTGACCTCGAGGCCGCGCAGAGGATGCTCGTTGCCTGGATTAATACTCAGGTCGAAAAGAAAAATGATGCTCTGGCCATTTTGAAGATTTTTGATCAACTTGAGACCGAAGAAGAACAAAAAGTGACTGCGCTGTTCAACGACGCCAGTCCGGCTAGCGATTATTTTAAGTTAATTACCGGTGGCCGCTATCAGGGAGTCATTTTGGGGAGCCAGGACCATGAAATCAAAGTCATATCCCCAGATGGATCAGCATTATCTGCCTGGCAACTTTCTGGTGGTGCTTATGATCAACTATATTTTGCAATCAGGTTGGCACTGGGTGAAAAACTGATGAAGGGTAAAAAAGGCTTTTTTATTCTCGATGACCCTTTTATCAAGGCCGATCCCGAGCGGCTGAAGACTCAGCTGAACATGCTTGCCGCAATCAGCGAGGCCGGCTGGCAAATCCTCTACTTCAGCGCCAAAGCTGAGGTCAGAGAAGCTCTTCGGGAGAGAATCGAGCAGGGCTTTGTACGAGTAATCTGTTTTAGCTGATCGTGCAGTGGAAGACATTAAAGGCGAGGTGTTATTGATGCAAATGACTGTTCTCGGCTGCTACGGCCCCTATCCACCGGCCGGCGCAGCCTGTTCCGGCTACCTTGTGCAAGAGGAAGGCTGCAACATTTTAATTGATTGTGGTAACGGCACCTTGAGCCGGCTGCAGCAGTATCTTAATTTTTGGGAACTCGACGCCATACTGCTTTCCCACCTGCATGCCGATCATGTTTCAGATATCATGATCATGCGCTATGGCCTTGAAATGGCTTATAAACAGGGACGCCGCAGCGAGCCGTTGCCCCTGTATGCACCTGCAGAACCGATCTCTGAATTCGAACGGCTGTCTTATAAAAATGCCTACCTGGTGGAAGCTTTAAATCCCGAACAAGAAATTCATATCGGTCCGTTTCTGATTAAAGCCATGGTTGGCGTGCATGCCATCCCCACCATGGCATTGCGTATTGAGACCACTATAGGCATCCTGGTCTATACTGGCGATACGGAATATTTTGCCGGTTTGATCGGGTTTGCTTGCGAAGCGGACCTGTTTCTGTGCGAGGCAAATTACCAGGATCTAGATTTGCATCAGAACCTTCCCAATCATCTCAGTGCATCGCAGGCTGCTCAAATCGCCGCAGCAGCGGGCGTAAAAAGAGCCCTGCTCACGCACCACCACCCGGACCGCAACCTGGCGGTATCGATCGAAGAGGCCAGAAAATACTATCCGGGTATAGAAGCGGCAACTGAAGGTGCAACCTATACCTGCCGGGGGAACAACTCATATGGCAGCCGGTCCGGGCGGTAACTAGAGATCAAGCTTTTTTTTGAGCCAGTTTGCCGAAGAGCTCGTAAATGATTTTTACAGCGGCCCAGGATGTTATATCGGCATGATCCAGCGGGGGTGATACCTCAACAATATCCATCGCTTTGATTGGTAGGCAGCTCAATAAGGCACCGCTCAGTTCTAACAGGTCGCGAGTGCTCAAGCCGCCCCCTTCCGGGGTTCCCGTACCGGGAGCAAAAGCGGGGTCAAGGACGTCGATATCCAGGGAAAAATATATTGCGGAAACCTGTGCCATGGAGGAACAGATTTGCTCCACCGTTTTTGAGTGCCCTTGGTGATAGAGCTGTCGGGCGCCGATAACATTAATGGCAGGGTTATCCTGCAAAAACGCTGCTTCTTCCGCTTCGTATGAACGAATTCCGACCAGGGTCAGGTGTTCAGCAGCAATGTTCTTTTGCTCCAGAGAGCGCCGCTGAATGCAGGCGTGCGACCAATGATGCCCATCGTATTCGTTCATCAGGTCGCAGTGGGAATCAAAGTGAATAATGCCAACCGGCGCAGGAGCATAGCGGGCAGCAAATGCTTTAACAAGGGGGATGGTTGCGGAATGATCGCCACCCAAAAAAAGGCTAAAGCAGTCTTCCCGCAGCATCTGTGTTGCCTGTATCCCGACATCGTCAAAAAGCCGTTCCCAATGCTGGGTCAGCGAAATATTGCCCCGGTCAGCGATTTTTAATTGTCGTAAATCAATCCTTTCTTCGGCGAAAGGCGGCACCATCCCGGACAGCACCCGGATCCGCTCCGGTGCCGCCGCAGCACCCCGGGAAGCGCTGACCGCCCCATCAAAAGGTATACCGAGTATAGCAATATCGCAATCTGCAATGTCGACCAGCTCAAGACCGCGCCAAGGTTGTTGCTGAAACATCTTTTAATCAACCCTTTCCGGAGACTATGTTAGTGATGCATTTATATCTTATCATAATCCTGCAGTTTAATTTTTTGTTTAACCCAAATTATAGTATTGACAAATGTGAGGTTAGGTGTTAAATTAAATAATGTTAGGTTAGCCTAATTTAAAGGCTATATATTTTGCCGTTTTTGTTAGGTAAGGCTAACACAAGAAGGGGGCAAGCCACAGGTTTTACATTTTACAGATTCGGTTTTGTTTAACCAAAGTAGAGATATCTGTAGAATCCTATAGTTGCGGGTGTAGATAATTTTTAATCTTAACTTTACCGGTGGACAGATAGTTAAAAAACAAATAAGATGGAGGGAATCAAATGCGAATGAAAAGTGGGTTCATAGTTGTTGGACTTGTTTTAGGGGCGTTTGTACTGGGAATTTTCGTCAGTAATGCTTTGCGTACGGAAGGCGAATCACAGCCGGCGGACGAGATCGTCACGTCAAATGGTGTCGTTAACATTTACACGGCGCGCCACTACGGGGTAGAGCCGGTATTTGAAGCATTCACCAGGGAAACAGGTATTGCTGTTCGGTTTACCTCAGGCAGCGATGCAGCCCTGCGCGAGAGAATGAAAGCCGAGGGCAGACATACTCCTGCCGATATTTACCTGGCGATTGACGCAGGTAACCTTTGGCTGGCTGCGCAAGATGGTTTGCTCTCACCAGTGGAAAGCGAAATACTGACTGCCAATATTCCGGAAAATATGAGGGATGCAGAGAATCGGTGGTTCAGCCTGACAAGGCGCCTGCGTACGATAATGTACTATCCCGGCAGGGTTGGCGCTGAGGAACTTTCTACCGTTGAAGCGCTGGCAGATCCTAAATGGCGGGGACGCTTGGTGATGAGGCCGGCTACCCATGCGTATACTCAGTCGTTGGTGGCCAGTCTGATTGTGGCACACGGTGAGGTGCGGACTAAAGAGATTATTAGTGGTTGGGTAGCCAACCAGCCTACACTGATTGACAGCGATACGCGTATTTTGGAAACACTGGCCGCCGGTGGTGGTGATGTGGCTATAACCAATCACTATTATCTTGGACGCCTGCTGGAGGCTAATCCTGCATTTCCTGTACGCATTTTCTGGGCAAACCAGGGTGATCGGGGTGTACATGCCAATATAAGCGGTGCCGGAGTAACGACGTACGCACCCAACAGGGAAAATGCGATTAAAATGTTGGAGTGGTTGTCCGGCTTGCAAGGGCAGAAGCTCTTTGCCGACTCTAACCATGAGTTTCCAGTTAATCCCAATGTCGAACCTCATCCGATCATTGCAAAATTTGGATCTTTCGTTGTGGATCCCATTAATTTGGCCGAACTTGGCCGTCTGCAGGCGGATGCCATCAGACTGCTTGACGAGGCTGGCTACAGGTGAGATTTATTAAATGAGAGTAGCAATTGCTTACCGTAAATTCCTGAATAACCTGGGGCAGGGGCTGCGCAACCTGCCTTTATTTTCGTTTCTACTTGCTTTACTGATTGTGCTTCCACTGTTGGTGGTAGGTTCTGCTGTGTTAACACCAACCAGGGAAGTTTGGGCGCACCTGGCCCGAACCTTACTGCCGGAAATGAGCCGAAACACGCTTCTGTTGATAGCAGGAGTGGGCCTGGGCACTCTGATTATGGGTGTTAGCCTCGCCTGGTTGGTGACGGCTTATCGTTTCCCGGGAAGGAATATGCTGGCAATGCTGCTTTTATTGCCCATGGCTGTACCCACCTATGTTCAGGGTTTTGTCTATATGGCTACTTTCGATTTTGCCGGACCGGTCCAGACTCTTTTACGACAATATTTTATTGATCTCACCTGGTTTCCGGAAATTCGCTCAGGAGGGGGTGCCATCCTGGTTATGACACTCGTATTGTATCCATATGTTTACCTGCTGGCAAAGGCTGGTTTTATGGAACAGTCCGGTGCACTTATCGAGGCGGCCAGGGTGATGGGCTATAGTCCTGCTGCAACCTTTTTCCGTATTGTCCTGCCTTTGGCCAGGCCATCTATTGCGGCAGGTGTAGCCCTGGCTGTCATGGAGGCTTTAGCTGACTTTGCCACCGTAAGGTTCTTTAACTTCCCAACGCTTTCCGATGGTGTTATCCGCGTTTGGCATGGCATGATGGATCTGCAGGCAGCTTCTGAACTGGCTGGGCTGCTGGCAATTGTAGCTCTGGTCATTTTGCTGCTGGAACACGCATTACGTGGACGGTCACGCTATTTCCAAGCGGGAGGAAAGGTAACGGGAAATGTGCCGGTAGTCCTGTGCGGTTGGCGCGGCTGGCTGGCTGCTGCTGCTTGTTTTTTGGTGGTGGCAATTGCCTTTTTGTTGCCGGTTGCCCAGCTGCTCTCCTGGACATGGAGTGAGCTGCCCCGATTGCCGGCGGGAACAATGGCCGTCTACTTAATGTTGACCCGTAACAGCTTGTTGCTATCTTTTGCGGCGGCAATAACCGTCATGATAACAGCACTTCTATTGGCCAGCCGCATCAGATCAAGTGGAAGTAGAGTGGGTTTTATCCTGGCCAGGTTGGCCACTATAGGGTACGCGGTACCGGGGGCGGTCATTGCAGTGGGCATTATCGTGCCGCTGTCTTTTTTTGATCATACATTGAATAATATTTTGGAAGCGTGGAGAGGTGTATCCATAGGCTTGATCTTAACGGGTTCAATAGTGGGTCTTGTTTACGCCTATACTGTTCGTTTTATGGCTGTTGGTTACAGTAGTGTGGATTCCAGTCTGGAAAAAATCACTCCGAATATTACCGCAGCCGCCCAGGTTCTTGGTGCTAACCCCTGGCGTTTGATGTGGCGTATCCATTTGCCACTTGTTGCACCAGGCCTGCTTGCCGGCGCAACTCTTGTTTTTGTAGACGTTATGAAGGAGCTGCCAATTACTGTAATGCTACGACCATTTGGTTATGATACCCTTGCTGTATGGGTCTGGCAGATGGCAGCCGAATCTGTTTGGGCTGGCGCCTCCTTGCCGGCATTAGCGATCATTCTGGCCGGTTTGGTACCGGTGATTTTCCTGACGCGGGCAACCACCCGTAACAACTGAAGAAAGGTGTTTGAAATGTTGTCCAGAACAAAAACCGGAGATAGCTGCATGATTGGAGAAGGGCCGGCTTTCGTCTTGCTTGAAAACGTATCAAAATCTTTTGCCGAAGCCAAGGCTGTTCAAAAGTTGACCATCAGTGTCGGTAAGGGAGAATTTTATTCTTTGCTTGGTCAGTCAGGTTGTGGGAAAACGACAACTTTGCGGTTAATCGCAGGGCTTGAACGACCTGATGAAGGGACGATCATCATTAACGGAGAACTGGTAGCGTCGCAAAATACGTGGGTTTTACCCGAAAAAAGAGGCGTTGGGGTTGTATTTCAGGACTACGCTCTGTTCCCGCACATGACGGTTTCGAAAAATATCGCTTTCGGTCTTAAAGATTGCAGCCGGGAAACAGCCAGGGAAAAGGTTGACGAACTGCTTGCGCTGACAGGACTTGATGGGCTAGGGGCGAGGTACCCGCACGAACTTTCAGGCGGCCAGCGGCAAAGGGTGGCCCTAGCTCGCTCTTTGGCTCCCAATCCCAGGGTAATTTTACTGGATGAACCTTTCTCGAATTTAGATGCTGATCTGCGGGAAGAGTTGCGTAACGAGACAAAGCGTATCCTCAAAAAACGGGAGGCCACCACCATCCTGGTTACCCATGATCAAGAAGAGGCGTTTACACTGTCTGATAGGGTTGGTGTTCTCAATAACGGTAGTCTTGAACAGGATGGCACGCCTGCTGAAATTTACCATCACCCGCACAGCAAGTTTGTGGCTGATTTCGTCGGCAAAGCAGATTTTATTGAAGGTGAAGTTCGGGGCAGAACTGTCAACTCGGCATTTGGTAACTTCCCTTTGGGTGAGAATTCAACCACTGAAGGAGGGAAGGTGGAATTGATGGTCAGGCCGGATGATGTCGATTTTACTCTCGATCCGGCAGGGGAGGCTGTTATTACCGGGGCTCATTTCCTTGGAGCATCCATCATCTACTCGCTGCAGTTTGGCAATGGCAAGATTATCCATGCCATCAGGCCGTCCACCGAAATGTTCACTGTGGGTGCCAGGGTAAGTGTTATACTTGATGCCCGCCATATCGTCATTTTCCCCAGAGAATAGGGATACCGTCTTGAGTTTCAATATGAAATTTGTTCAGTCTGATCGCTGACGCAGTTCTGGTTTTTGTACTGATTAACGAAATGCGGCTGCCAGAGTTGATTGATGCTGACGAAAATAGGGTTGTCGTAGCAAAATCCTTTTGAGAGTTTGTTGTATAATAAGACTGCCGGAAAAATCATACTTCTCACCATAAAGGAGATTGCAGATGAAAGTTGTGGTTGCACCAGATTCTTTTAAAGGCAGTCTGGCGGCGATGGATGTGGCAAACAATATAGCCAGTGGGATAATGAAGGTTTTTCCATTGGCCGAGGTAAAAAAAATACCACTGTCTGACGGTGGTGAAGGTCTAGTCGATTCTTTGATCCAATCAACCGGAGGAAAAATCCATTATCAAAAAGTAAAAGGCCCGCTACTTAATGAAATAAATGCTTTTTGGGGTATATTGGGTGATGGCAAAACGGCCGTGATCGAGATGGCCGCAGCATCGGGCTTGCTGTTAGTGCCTGAAGATAAAAGGAATCCCCTATTTACTACAACCTATGGAACGGGTGAGTTGATTAAAGCCGCATTAGACAAACAATGTTTCAAAATTATTGTTGGTCTTGGTGGCAGCGCTACTAACGATGGTGGTATGGGGATGGCGCAAGCTTTGGGGGCAAAGTTTCTTACCGCTGCAGGGGAAGAATTACCCCATGGTGGCGGTTCGCTCAGCCGCCTGTCGAGCATAATCACGGCTGACATGGATCCCAGGATCAAAGATCTGGATTTACTGATTGCCTGTGATGTTAACAATCCGCTGACCGGCCCTGCCGGGGCATCTTATGTTTATGGACCCCAGAAAGGGGCAACTCAGGAAATAGCGAGCAAGTTAAACCAGGGTTTGTCTCATTATGCCCGCATTGTAGCCAGAGACTTGGGTGTGGAAGTGGAGCATTTGCCTGGTTCAGGCGCGGCAGGAGGATTGGGAGCAGGCCTTTTGGCTTTTTTAAGTGGCAAGCTCAGGCCGGGTGTTGAAGTGGTAATCGAAACAGTTGGTTTAGAAAAAGAGCTGCAAAATTGCGATTTGGTGATAACCGGTGAAGGAAAACTAGACCACCAAACAATATTCGGCAAAGTTCCGCTGGGAGTAGCAAGATGTGCCAAAAAAAATAATGTTCCGGTAATCGTTCTAGCCGGAAGTGTTGAAGAAAACCTGGAATACCTGCATGATGAGGGAATTACCGCATATTTCAGTATCGTCAACGCACCGCTTACGCTTGAAGAATCCATGAAAAACACCGGCAAGTTGCTAGAAATTGCCACGATCGAAATCATGCATATCTGGAAATATCGGCATAAATAAGCTGAATAATTTAGGGAAACATTAAATATTACTGATTATTTTTAAGATTTCCCTGAATTATTCAAACAGTTGGTTATTCGCAAAAGAAACTTTCAAAGACACCATATTTCTGGTATAATTCACTCATAGAGAATATGATGATAAATGCCGACATGCTGGGGAATCCATGCCGTGTAAGAGTGCAACCAAACAGGAAAATATCTGAACCTTGCCGGCCCCTGACTGCGTTTTCCAATGTATGTCCAAAACGCGGTGCCTGATATTCGGGCGGAAGACTTCGTCAGTGCTACTGATTCGCAAATCAGCGAAGATCACTTCGCTTCGCTTTACAGATATAACTTCCGCAGGCCCCTTAAGGAAGTGGAAAAATCGCCACAAACAGCCTGCAAAATCCCACCGAGCAGGTTGCTATCTGCCGCAGGAAAGGGGAAAAAAAGCAAGCGTTGGCTACGTCATGGATATAGTTGAATTGCGCGATCGTGCGGAAGAGATGAGCAAGAGCCTCCATTCTGAGCGGTAGCCAAATGTTGCATGCGACAGTGAACCTGGACTAAGTGCGCCTAACCGCAATTGTATAAGTGTGGAATTAATGTTCAGCGACAGTGGTTACCATTGCCTGATCCGGATCGGTGTTTGGGGGTATTGCATGACGATAGCCTTTAACTTCAAGTTATTTTACAGTTACTTCAAAAGAAGCGGAGGGAATTTTTTTAATGATTACAGTGAATATCGATGGGAAAGATTGCGCAGTAGCCCAGGGATTGACCATCATTGATGCAGCTCGTTCCAATGGGATAGAAATTCCCGCTCTGGGATATGATCCACGTGTCAGTTCGCAAAGTAACGTTGAAATCGCATTTGTGGAAGTGGTCGATGGCGGCAAAACAAAATATGTAT